>DATNHO010000199.1:0-28338 GCA_035604895.1 Terriglobales bacterium
CGGCCCGCGGTGCTGCCGCGACGCGCGTAACGCGTCCGCTCCATCGTTTGCATCCAGCACCGTGTAACCGCTTTGACTCAGAAATTGTCGCGCGGCCTGGCGCACCGACGATTCGTCTTCCACCAGTAGCACGGTTTCGCAACCACGAGGAGAGAGTTCCACCGACTTTGCAGTTCGCACCTCGCTGCGCGATGACCGCACTTGCGGCAAGTAGATCTTGAACGTGGAGCCAAGTCCGGGCTCGCTGTATACCCATACAAATCCGTTGTTCTGCTTCACAATGCCATACACGGTCGCAAGCCCCAGTCCCGTGCCCTTACCCGCCTCTTTGGTGGTGTAAAAGGGCTCGAAGATGTGCGGCAGATGCTCTGAGGCGATGCCTTGTCCCGAGTCGGTGACGGTAAGCAATACATAATCGCCTTCAGGGACGATCGAATGTCTCTGCACGTAGGATTCATCGACCTGCACGGTTGCGGTTTCGATGGTGAGCGTGCCGCCGCCCGGCATAGCATCGCGCGCATTGGCTGCCAGATTCATTACCACCTGCTCGATTTGTACCGGGTCCGCTTTTACTTTGCCCAAGTCTTGTCCGGGCACGAATACCAGTTCAATATCTTCGCCGATGAGGCGGGGCAGCATTCTGGTAATTTCCCCGATTACCGTATTCAAGTCGAGGACTTGCAACAATTGCAATTGCTTGCGGCCAAACGCCAGCAACTGGCGCGTCAGGTCGGCCGCGCGCCGTGACGCGGTAATAATCTCATCCACATTTCGTCGCAAAGGATCATCCTGCGCCAGCGAGTCGAGCATGAGTTCCGCGTACGCACTGATCACTAGAAGCAGGTTGTTAAAGTCGTGAGCCACTCCGCCCGCCAGCCTGCCGATGGCATCCATCTTCTGCGCCTGCCGCAGATCCGATTCCAACTGGCGGCGCTCGGTGATATCCCGGCCCGTGGAGATAAAGTGCATGATTTCTCCATTCCCGTCCCGCAAGGGAGTGAGGGCCTTTTCAATGATTAAGGTTTCTCCATTCTTCTTCCGGTCCATCACAATTCCCCGAAAGACGTTACCGGAGAGAACCGTGTTCCACATCTCTTCGTAAAGTTCGCCCGCCTGTTGTTCCGACTTGAGTATTCCCAGAGTTTGGCCGACCGCTTCTTGCAGCGAATAGCCGGTGAGAGCTTCGAATGCCGGATTCACGTACTCCATGACGCCGGAGCGGTCCATAATAATTACCGTATCGGCCGATTGCTCGACCGAGCGCCAGAGCTTGCGCAGAGTCTCCTCGGACTTCTGGTGCTGCTGTTTTGCGGAGCCGCCATCCAAGACGTTGGGGACGGTCAGGGCTTCGCCCGATTCCGGTTGCTTGCTTTCAGTTGCAGAGTGACAGGCTCCTGCTTGAATGGCAGCCTCAATCGCACTTTTATTTATCGGCTCGCCTAGAAACACGATCGGAATGCGAGAATCATGTTGGCGCACTTGGCGTAGCAACTGAAACGCAGCGTCGTCAGTCGATTGGTCATTGCAGAGAACAAGGTCATAGCATCCTTTCCTGAACTGATGGAGCGCAGCTTCCGCCGAGCCAGCGCGCTCGAGATGTACATGCCCGCCGTCGACGCCCGTCAGCGACTCACACAGACGGGCGAACTCCTGCTCGCGGCCGCCCACGATCAGCAATCGCAATTGCCGTTCGCCACCTCCGGAAGTTGTTGCCTTGCTCATGCAGGGACACATCTAGTTGTTACATCGGAGGCTGACCTCTCGGGCATCTCTGCCACGGCATTAGTTCTGAAAAGATAAGGTGCACGAAGTTCCAATTCAGGAAAGACCAATGTAGGCTCGAGTACCCACGCAGGCGTGGAGTCCCGATGAAATTGGAGGCCCAAACGCCTCTTTTCACAACCCGACCGTTTGGACGACAATAGATAGATATAGAGTTCGGGAGATGTGACCTATGCGGCATGGCTGGTGCGAACTCCTTTGCATTGGAGTTTTGGCTTTTTCTCCGTTGGCTCTCGGCCAGCAGATTCGCGGCGACTACATCGAAACTCGCAGTGCTGACGTGTACACGGGCCAGTGTTTTGCCAATGGCGAGGTCAACCTCGTTGGCGACGAGGCCATCCTGGCATGGCACGTCCAGAGCGGCAGCTGGGACGGCGTCCAGCTGGACGGCCTGACCGTTGCCGCAGCCGTGCACGCCCGCGCCACCCTGGGTGATCCCTATGCCAATCCCTATCCTGCGCAGGCCGTCCTCTTTGTGGATGATCAGGCGACTCAAGAGCAAAGCGAAGCGCTGGTCGCATTCGCGCACCAAATGGGAGGTGAACTTCTGCGCAACGCGCAGCAGGCGATCCCTGCGCCCATGGAACTCGTGGTCAATCCGCAGCGCCACGGAGTAGCTCTGCTCCGAGCTGGTCAGTTCGCCACCGTGCAAACCCGTCCGGTCAACGACCAAGATCACGTCTGCGGTAACGAAGTAACCTTCTATCCGCCCCTTACCCAACTGACGCACTCCATGCCAGCCGTCGCTCTGACTGATTCCTATCGCGGTCCGGGGCTTGACGTAGATTGGGAATCGCACGGCAGACGCAGCGCATTCGTGGGAACATTCGCGCGCTAGTGTCGTGCATAGCCCGACGCTGGCGGGTTTTCGGACCTGGGTATGGCGCGTCCCGCCTTCAATTCACGCCGGTGAAACTCTTCTCGTACCAAAGTAATAGCGCGAATTACCAAAGCGCATGCACGTGGGACATCTGTTAGTCCGCGGTCGCGGGTGAGATGTTGAGGTTGTATTTTCGATCGAGGAAGCCGGCGACCCATGGAAAAAGGCGATTTTCTGGACGAGGTTCATGTGCGAATCCTGCGGGTGACCGAAGACCTGCGGGCCATTCAGCAGACCCTGAACTGCGCAGCCATGCAGGCGCCGGGCGATCCTGAACTGATGGAAGCTCTCTGCGAGTTGCCCGAGATCGAGTCGCTCCACGTGTTGAAATCAGCCCTCGACCAGATGCGCCATTTCCTCTGGTTCTATATGCAGGTGATGACGAACGAATCCGAAGACGGCGACCGCTTACGCCAGAGCCTTGGCCAGAAGAAAAACGACGAGAGCATGGTCAGCCCGAGAGTGGCAGCCGCGGAAAAATTCAAACGAGCCGCCGACACCGCGCTGTTGCAATACCTATCCGACGGCAAAGTTCGCAAGCCAAACTAGATCGCCCACATCGGTGTCTCCAAACCACGCTCGGCCACGCTCCGCGAATTAGAGTGCTGCCCACGCTAGCCAGCCCAAGATGTATCCCGCAAGCGATACAAATCTTTACACTTAAAACTCTGCATCTCCGTCTAAGAAGTCAAATCCAATAGAATATTAGCGATCTGATGCCGACCCGCCGGACGGACTGTGAGCCAGTGCTGGCAACAACGTTTGACATTATTGTCATCTACGGTGGAACGGGTCCGCTGCTTGAGTGTGAAGCGTGATCGACGGGCTGTGATTCTCCAGATTGCTCGCGGCGTCGAAGTTACTAAACCTGAGTGAATTATGTGGATTGTCCGATTAGCACTGCGACGGCCTTATACGTTTGTGGTCGTTGCCCTATTGCTGTTGATCCTGGGTCCCATCGTTATTCTTAACACCCCCACGGATATCTTCCCAAACATCAATATTCCTGTCGTCAGCATTCTGTGGAATTACCAGGGTCTCAATCCCGACGATATGTCGAACCGCATCGTCTTCCAGACGGAGCGGGCGCTTACGACGCTTGTGGACGACATTTCCCACATCGAGTCGCAATCGCTGAACGGCATCGCTGTGGTGAAAGTGTTTTTCCAGCCGCATGCGGACATTACCAAGGCGATCGCGCAGGTGACCGCGATCTCCCAGACTCAGCTGAGGCAGTTGCCACCGGGGACAACGCCGCCGCTCGTCATTACTTATAGCGCGTCCAGCGTGCCCATTATTCAGTTGGCGCTTTCCGGGCAGAGTCTTTCAGAACAACAACTGTTTGATTACGGCGTGAATTTTATCCGCACCCGTTTGATCACGGTCCCCGGGTGTGCGATTCCTTATCCGTATGGGGGAAAGCAGCGCCAGGTGCAGGTTGACCTGGACACCAACGCGCTGCAATCGAAGGGTCTGTCGCCGCTGGATGTGGTGAATGCAATCAGCGCGCAGAATCTGATTCTGCCATCGGGCACTTCGAAGATTGGCGCTTTTGAGTACGCCGTCGACACCAACAGCAGCCCCACGACGGTTGCTGAATTGAACCAGTTGCCAATCAAAACGGTGGGTAGCACGACCATTTACATCCGTGATGTGGGATACGTGCGGGACGGCTTTCCGCCGCAGACCAACATCGTGCGCGTGAATGGACAGCGCGCAGTGCTGCTGACCATCCTCAAGGCCGGCCAAGCTTCAACTCTCGACATTATTTCCGGCATCAAGTCTCTGCTGCCACAAATTCAGGCCAGCTTGCCGCCGCAATTGCACATCCAACCACTGGCCGACCAGTCGCTTTTCGTTCGAGCCTCCATCGAAGGCGTGCTCAAAGAAGCCACCATCGCCGCCTGCCTCACCGGCCTGATGATTCTCATCTTTCTCGGCAACTGGCGAAGTACGGTGATTATTGCGGTTTCCATCCCGCTCTCGATTCTGACTTCGATCATCGTGATGAGCGCCCTGGGCGAGACCATCAACATCATGACGCTCGGAGGATTGGCGCTAGCGGTCGGCATTCTGGTAGATGACGCCACGGTCGAGATTGAGAACATTAACCGGAACCTGGCGCAAGGGAAAGAGGTCGAGCACGCCATTCTGGACGGTGCGCAACAGATCGCCGTTCCAGCATTCGTTTCGACGCTTGCGATTTGCATCGTCTTTGTGCCCATGTTTTTTCTGACCGGCGTTGCGCGCTATCTGTTTGTGCCGCTCGCGGAAGCGGTCGTGTTCGCGATGATGGCTTCTTATCTGCTGTCGCGAACGCTGGTGCCAACCATGGCCAAGTATTTGTTGCGCGGCCACGAGGCGGAACTGCAGGCGGCCGCTCAAAGCCGAAACCCGCTGGTTCGCATGCAGATCAAGTTCGAAGAGGCTTTTGAGCGTTTCCGCGAAGGCTACCACGGACTTTTGGAACGCTGCCTGCATCACAAGAAGGCTTTTCTCGTTATCTTTCTCGGCGGATGTTTGGCTTCGGTGGTGTTTCTGGTTCCCTGGCTGGGCCAGGATTTCTTCCCGGCGGTCGATGCCGGTCAGTTCAAATTGCACATGCGTGCGCGCACAGGAACGCGCATTGAGGAGACCGCGCGCCTTTCGGATCTGGTGGAGCAGTCGATACGCCAGCAAATTCCACCCAAGGAAATCGATAGCGTCATTGACACCATTGGCTTGCCTTATAGCAGCATCAATCTTTCGTACAGCAACTCCGCTCCTATAGGGCCGGGGGATGTCGATATTTTAGTCAGCCTGGCGAAGGAGCACCGGCCTACGGCGGAGTACGTTCACGACCTGCGTTTGAGACTTCCGGAGGAGTTCCCAGGAGTAACCTTCTCGTTCTTGCCGGCTGACATTGTCAGTCAGATCTTAAACTTCGGTCTCCCTGCTCCGATTGACGTTCAGGTTGTAGGTTACGACACGGACGGCAACCGCCTGTTCGCCGACAAGTTGATGGAACGGATCCAGCAGATTCCCGGAACTGTCGACTTGCGCATCCAGCAACCTTTTGATCAGCCCTATTTGCACGTCAATGTTGATCGGACGAAGGCTCAACAGATCGGCTTCACCCAGCGGGACGTTGCCAATAATCTGCTGGTCTCGCTGAGCGGAAGCTTTCAGACCACGCCTGAATTTTGGGTGAATCCCAAGACGGGTGTGAGCTATTCCATCGCAACTCAGACGCCACAGTACCGCCTCGATTCTCTGCAGGATCTGGAAAATATTCCGGTAACCGGCCCGAGTGGCGCTCGCCCCGAGATTCTCGCCAGCGTTGCTTCCATCCGCCGCGACGCGGGATTGGCCGTGGTGTCGCACTACGATATTCAGCCCTTGATTGATATCTACGGATCGGTGCAAGGCCGCGACTTAGGCGGAGTAGCGACCGATCTGAATAAAATCATCGATGCCAGCAGGAAAGAACTTCCACGCGGCTCCCAACTGAATGTTCGCGGGCAGATTCAGACCATGCGCTCTTCGTATGAGGGCTTGCTGGGTGGGCTCGTGTTTTCGATCGTGCTGGTATATCTGCTGATCGTGGTGAACTTCCAGTCGTGGCTTGATCCCTTCATCATCATCTCTGCCTTGCCGGCGGCCCTTGCGGGGATCGTATGGTTCCTGTTCGTTACCCGCACAACCGTCAGCGTTCCGGCGTTGACCGGATCAATCATGTGCGTGGGCGTTGCGACGGCCAACAGCATTCTGGTCGTGAGCTTCGCGAAGGAGCAATTGGCCGAAGGCAAAGACGCGCTGGCTGCCGCACTGAATGCCGGGTTCACGCGATTCCGTCCGGTGCTGATGACGGCTCTCGCGATGATTATCGGTATGGTGCCGATGGCGATAGGATTAGGCGAAGGCGGCGAGCAGAACGCTCCGCTTGGCCGGGCGGTCATCGGAGGCTTGTTATTTGCGACGGTGGCGACGCTGTTTTTTGTGCCGGTTTTCTTCAGCCTTCTTCACGGGCGCAGGCAACGGCTGGCAGCGAGTGAAGCAAAGCATTGATCTCGTTAATATGAATTGTTGATAGAGTTCACGGAGTCTTCCATGAAGGTCGAACCGCAAGACGAAGTTGTTAGACCGGTGACGGTGGGGGAGCGGGCGAACAATCCTCAAAGCAACCCCGCTCGGCGCTGGTGGATTGCCGTTCTTGCTTTTGTCATCGTCGTGGCGATTGTGATTTCCGGAATTTTGCCTCGTATTCACGCGCGCGCTGCCCTGGACAAAGAAACGGCCGAGATGGCGATTCCGACGGTCTCAGTCGTGCATCCCAAGCGCGGCGCGCCGTCCGAGGAGGCAGTTCTGCCCGCGAATGTGCAGGCCTACATTGACGCGCCCATCTACGCTCGCACCAACGGATACCTAAAGACCTGGTACGTTGACATTGGGGCGCACGTGAAGGCTGGTCAATTGTTGGCCGAAATAGAGACTCCGGAAGTCGATCAGCAACTGCGGCAGGCGCGCGCTGATTTGGCCACCTCGGAAGCCAATCTCAATCTATCGAAAATTACGACTGACCGCTATGCAGGTTTGTTGCAGAGCGATTCCGTGTCAAAGCAGGATGCCGACAACGCCGCGGGCGATTACGCGGCCAAGCAGGCCACGGTTCAGTCTGCGCAAGCCAACGTGAAACGCCTTGAAGAGCTGCAGGCCTTCGAAAAGATCTATGCTCCCTTCGCGGGCGTAATTTCGGCGCGCAATACTGATATTGGCGCGTTGATCGATTCGGGAAGCAGCGGAGGGTCGAGGACAGAGCTTTTTCATATTGTCCAGCCGGACAAGTTGCGTGTCTATGTCAGCGTGCCCCAGGCTTACTCGCAGGCGGCGAAGCCTGGACTCAAGGCCGATCTGGTGCTTCCGGAATTTCCAGGGCGCGTCTTCCCGGGAACGCTGGTCCGAACCGCGCAGGCAATCGACCAGTCCACGCGAACTTTGCTGGTGGAAATACGAGTGGATAATCCAACCGGCACGCTATTCAGCGGCGCCTATGCCGAGGTTCACCTAAAGCTGCCCAATGCGAGTTCGGCATTTATTCTTCCGGTCAATGCGCTGTTGTTCCGATCGGAAGGCCTTCGCGTGGCTGCGATCACCGACGGCCAGCACGCCGAACTTAAACCGGTGACGCTGGGCCATGATTTTGGCTCTGAGGTCGAGGTTGTTGCGGGGCTCAGCGGAGATGAGTCCATCGTCATCAACCCTCCGGATTCGATCGTCTCGGGAGAAGAAGTCCGCATCGCGCAGCCGACAGCGGCTTCGGGAGAATCTCAAAAGTGATCCGCGTCGAGCGTTCGGCCTTCAGAACATTTACGCTACGGGTTCTAGGTGGGGCACTCTTCCCTGGACTCCTACTTTTAAGCGGCTGCGCCGTCGGCCCTCGTTATTCGCGACCATCCGCCCCCGTGCCCACGGACTACAAAGAAACGCCGCAAAACTGGAAGCCAGCAGAACCCGCAGATCAGGCGTTGCGAGGAAAATGGTGGGAGGTCTATCAGGATCCGCAACTCAACGCCCTCGAAGAGAAAATCAACATCTCGAACCAGAGCCTGAAGGCGGCGCAGGCTCAATTCACGCAGGCCCGCGCCACAGTTCGCTACAACCGCGCGGATTATTATCCAACCGTGACGGCGGGAGTTTCCGCTACCCGCGAACGCTATTCCGGGAATCGCCCGTTGAATTTGACTCCCGGCACGGGTGAAACTGCGAATGACCTCGTCATTCCGGTGGACATGTCCTACGAACCCGACGTGTGGGGCAGAGTGCGACGCTCGGTTGAGGCTGCCCGCGCCAATGCTCAAGCCACATTGGCTGACCTTGAGTCGGTGAGCCTGAGCGTGCATGCGGAACTGGCCGTCGATTACTTTCAAGCGCGGGAGTTGGACGCCGAGGCGCAGTTGCTGGACTCCACCGTATCTAGCTACGCGAGACAGTTGGAGCTGACGAACGATCGCTTCAAGGGAGGGATCGCATCGCAGGTCGATGTGGCGCAGGCGCAAACTCAGCTTGAAACCGCGCGCGCGCAAACTATCGATGTAAGAGAGCAGCGGACACAGTTTGAACATGCGATTGCTGTTCTTATTGGCGAGCCGGCGTCGACTTTCACTTTGCCGGTGGCCGTGCTGAGCGAAACCCCACCGGTGATCCCGCCAGGATTGCCCTCTGAGTTGCTGGAGCGCAGGCCAGATATTGCAGCCAACGAACGCCTGATGGCGGCGGCAAACGCCAATATTGGAGTCGCGAAAGCCGCATATTTTCCTTTGTTCAACTTGTTTCCCAGCGCTGGGTTTGAAAGCACTACGATTGTCAATTGGCTTTCGGGCGCCAGCGCGTTTGCTTCCGTGGGAGCTTCGGCGGTCGTGACCGCGTTCGACGTGGGACGGCGACGGGCCGCCAGCGATCAGGCTCGCGCTGCTTATGATCAAGCTGTGGCCAACTACCGTCAAGACGTTCTGACCGCTTACCAGGAAGTGGAAGATAATCTTGCGGCTTTACGCCTGCTGGAAGACGAATCCAACACTGAAACCGCAGCCGTGGCGGCAGCGGAACATTCACTGGCGCTTTCAAACAATCGCTACAAAGGTGGCGTGACGGCCTATCTGGAGGTCATCACGGCGCAAACCACGGCCCTGGCCAACGAACGGACGGCGGTTCAAATTTCAGGACGCCGCATGGTTGACAGCGTATTGCTGATCAAGGCTTTGGGCGGCGGCTGGAACACGGCCAGTCTGTCAACTGTCAAGATGGAATCCCGTACTCCAATTCCACCCGGGCAATAAGGCGAAGTCAATCGTCAGGCTTTGGATTTCTTGAGCCCGGCTGCTTTTTTCTTTTTCATGCTGCGCCGCCGAAGAAGTTTGACGCGCCGCGCCAGCTCTTCTTCTGAGTACATGCTCCCGCGGCAGTTGGGCGCGCCGCAAAAACATGGCGACGGATCGTCCAGATCGCCGTCATACAAGTTGTAGTCGTAGGTCAGTTCCTCGCCGGCCTCAATATCCCGAGCCGCAATAATCCAAACGCGACCCTTTATTTCATCTGCCTCGCAATTGGGATCGCAGGAGTGATTGATGAATGCCGCCACGCCTTCGCCATCAATCACGTGTTTGCCATCTGTGAGCCCGAACAAATAGGTCCGGGGATGGTCGTCGTAGAGTGCATCGGCTTCCTTGATGGTGATCCGCGGCCCCGTATATTCCACGACAACCGTGCCTTTCTTGATGGGAGCGGTTGTATGGCAACCGTCCGAATCAATCTTGGAGTCTCCAATAACCAAGTGCGCCGGACCGGTGCGAGTCCGTCTTCCATCACGGTCCAACTTGCGGGGGTTTGATTGAGGCATGGGTAATAGTGTGGAGAATGGCTGCCGGGTCTCTGGAATCCAGGAGAACAGAATAGCGTTTCTTGCAAAAGCTAGGCAAGCGCTGCGTGAACATAAGAATTTACACGTTATTCATCTTGCGGTCACCTCCGCGTAACAGAGCACGACCTAAACTACGACACCGAACAGCATAGGCCAATTACGGTGGCGGAAGGCCTGCCTTTCGCTCCGTGTGAGCGGGAACGCGTGCATGAAGCAGCTTATTTTTGTGGTCGAAGATGAGACCGAGGTTCGCGAGTTGGCGCGGCAATGTCTCGAGCGCGCCGGCTACGTCGTGCGCACGTTTTCGACCGCTAATGTAATTCAGGAAGCTGAAGACAACCACCCGTGCCTAATGCTGATCACGATGGTGATGCCCGACGGCAACGGACTCGACCTCTGTCAGAGCATCCGCGAAAACCATGCGCTGGCGAGAACGCCCATAGTTTTTCTCATACCCGAGGCTGCCGAGGAACATCGAGCTTTGGCGTTGGAATCCGGCGCAGACGACTGCATCGTGAAGCCATTCAGTCCGCGTGAACTGGTGGCGCGGGTACAGGCGGTGTTGCGTCGCTTTGCACCCGCAGCCGGACGTTCCAGACTGGAACCGGCTGACCTGGTCATCGATAGTTTAGCCATGAAGCTTTCCGTGCGCGGGAGTGAAGTGCCAACTACGAGTCTGGAGTTCCGTCTTATCGAATACCTGGCGCGTCATCGGGGACAAGTGTTCACCCGCGATCTTCTGCTCGATGCAGTGTGGGGAGACATGCAATTTGTGACGCCGCGCAGCGTCGATGCCTGCATACGCCGAATCCGGGAGAAGATTGAACCGGACAGGACGAGTCCGACATATCTGAAAACCATTCGTGGTGTCGGCTATCGCCTGGATGCCATCGCGGCCTGGCAACTCGCGCCTAACGACGGCTGTACATGCCTGGCGTGCACCACGCCGCTGGGACCGTCAAGAGCAATTCCTGCAACCGAGCGCCGCAGAAGAACTTCATCTCAGGATTAAAGCCTCAGCCAGCCAGAGACTCGATCGCCTGGACCGCATCCGGCGAGATCGTCAAGTCGGCGCTGGCCAGGTCCTGCTTCATGTGTTCGGCGTTCGTGGTGCCGGACAGCGGCAGCATTCCGACCGCTCGCGCAAAGCCAAACACAACTTGGGCTGTGGTGGTACCAGCGCGTGCGGCAAGGCCGATCACCAGAGGATGGTGCAGCACCTCCGGGTTCGCGGTGAGAAGCGAAAAACCTTGATAGACAATCTCGCGCTCCCTGCAGAAGCGCCGTACATCGCGGTCCCAGCCGAGACGGGCATAACAGCGGTTCTGCACAAATGCGGGCGTCGAGGCATGAGCAGCCGCCATCTGCTCAAGATAGTGCAGCGAAACATTGCTTATTCCGAGAAGGCGCGTGTGCCCCGCATCGCGCTCTTTTGCCATCGCCTCCCAAACTTCACGGTCTGCGTCGGTCCAATCGTAGTTGGAGGCGGGACCGTGCAGCACGTAGCTGTCGATGTGGTCAGTTCCGAGATGTTCGAGCGAACTCGCCATCGACTGCGCCACCTGAACCGAAAGTCGGGCGGCGGGATCGTAAGGCAAACGATGGTCCTGACCCGGCCGATAGGTGAATTTCGTCTGCAGAAAAAGATCGGCGCGGACGACAATACCTGCGCGGTAAGCAGCGGCCAGCCCCTGACCAACGCCGGCTTCGAAATAATGCCGTCGCTGGTTGGCAGTGTCGATGCCGCGAAAGCCCATCCGCAACGCCAGTTCGGTCAGGGCCGGCGTGCGATCTTCCTTCCATGCGGTTCCGTAGAGGAAATTGGGGATAGCTGAAGTTTGCCGGTTTGGCATCGCATCATTCTGCCAGAATCAGATGCGAATTTCTCGCAGCTTCAAGATTCGACGGCTGAAGAAAAGAAATGGTAGGCACGAGGAGACTCGGCCTCCTGACCTCTACCGTGTCAAGGTTGGCTTAACCTATACAAAAAAGGCGTAAGCGCTGGCTGGCGCCGGAGAGCCAGCGTTTACAGCGCTTAAGAAGGCTTTCGGCGACCATTGAATTTATGCGGGGTTGGCACAACACAAACAACAACACAGGCAGGAGTCGCAGGTAGAAAATGGAGCGGCGACTTGAAATGGTAGGCCCGAATGGACTCGAACCATCGACCTCTTCCGTGTCAAGGAAGCGCTCTAACCAGACTGAGCTACGGGCCTACACGCGAACGGTTCTGATTGTAATTCTACGGGCGGCGCGCAATTCCGGCAACGTTTAGAGAAAATTAAGACCGCAAGACAGAGAACTCAGGTCTGCGGATTGCCGGGATCGGTTCCCACCATTGCTCTCACCTCAACAACCCGCAGACTATACTTGCCTGTTGGGGGAAAGACAATCGAACCTACCTTTTTTGCAGTTTTGGGCTGCGCTTTTCTGGGTTACCCGGTCGCCGTGGCAGGGATCAATGCCGGGAGTTGCAATCTGGCGATGCCGGGACGGGCGCGGATTCACGCGGTTTGGCGTGGCTAGGGGTAAAACGTGGTCGATGAATCCGCGGGGCACAACGTAGATCAGGCGGCTACCTTCCTCGAACCAGGAATCCCGCCACGTATTGCGGACACGGCGTGACGTTCATATTCAAAGAGACGCCGGAAGGGAGTGGAGCAACAAGGAAAGATGAAGCTTCGATTGTGCTTTATTGCCCGTTTGCTGCGGCCTTTGCGGTTGGCGCCGCGATCGCAACCGAGTCGGGTTGTGTCCACACGGCTTTCCCGTTGTTCAGTTCAAGGCGGTTCATCGTGACCTTAAGACTGCCGCGATCCACTTCGACGAGCAGGTAGTGATAGTTAATTTCCTTGCTCTGGAAAGGATCTCCCGGGGCGCGCTCGATGGGGTAGGCATGGGCTCCCGCGCCTCCTGAAACGAAATAGGTAACGCCTCCGTGCTCGTGCCGTTCGTAGTTGTGCACGTGCCCGGAGAAAACGACAATCCGGGCGCGGAGGTTTTGTTGCCGGGTTTCCAACATTCCGGCAAGCTTCTGCTCAGGCATCCGTTGTGAATGCCCCCCGCCAAACTTCTTTGCATCGGAGGAACTCGTATAAGGAGGATGGTGAAGCACGATGAAAACGAAATCAACATTTCCGGGCAGCGTGTCTAACGTTTGCGTCAACCACTTTCCTTGCGGGCCGGAGATTTCGTCGAGCGAGCTGTCGAGGGACAGCAGCAGTGTGTTGGCCGCACGCACGGAATAATAGCGGCTGTTCTTCAGGTCGGGGAAACGTTGGAAATAGTTGGCCAGGGCCACCTTCTCGTCGCCGTGCAGATCGTGATTGCCCAAGGCTGGGTAAACGGGGATTCTATTCTCTCGCCAAATGCTGGTTTCGCTATCCCAGACCTTCCAGTCATTCGCGTCGTAGCCGTTGTAAACGATGTCTCCGCCGAAGGAGATGAACGCCGGCTTGACCTCAGCGACGGCCTGCACCAGGGCCTGGCGAACGGGAGGATTCGCCGCTTCCGTGTCCTTGGGATCATGGAAGCGTGAATCTCCATAGGCGACGAAACGGAATGGAGTGCTCACCTGCAATTGCAGGGAAACGGGCTGCGTTTCCGGTGACTGCATCTGGGAATGGGAGTGCGTGCAGGCGGCACAGCCAAGGAAAACGAGGACAAGCGACAATCTCCGGCAAGTTTTCATTTACTTTCCCACCACCAGGACTTCAAACTGCCCAGACTCAGCAGTTGAGAGAAACAATTGGTGGGTTTTCGGATCGAGCGCCGAGGTCTTGGCGCGAGGTAGAGTCTTCACCGTTTCAGCAACGGAGTATTTGTCCGGACTTTCCTGGCGAATGACGGTGACTGTGCCTTCCCCGTTGGAATTGAAAATCAGCCCTGTCCCGGCATCGAAGGCGGTAGCATCCACGTGATCGCCGATAGGAAGCGTTGTGATGACATGACCCGTATCCGCGTTTATTACAGCCATGACTTTGCTGCGGCATCCGAGAAACAGTCTGCGATTGGTCCGGTCCATTGCCATGCTGGATGGCGAAGCGCAAGGCGCTGTGGGCCAGCGTTGCTCGACTTTCAAGGTACGGGAATTGATCTTCAGCACCAGGCTTTCGTCCTCAAGGTTATTGTAGACGTAGCCCTTGCCGTCCGCCGCCGCGAATTCAGGACCGCCTCCAAGATCAATCGTTCCCGCCACTTTGCCGTCTTTCGCTTCGATCACCGTCGCGCTGTTACTGCCTCCGTTAAAGGCAAAAACCCTCGAGGTAGTCAGATCATAGATGATGGCATCCGGCTTTTTGCCGGTCGGTACTTCTGCGATCATCTTGAGCGTTTTCAGGTCGAAGATCGTAACTGTGGAGGATTCGCCGTCACTGGCAAATCCACGGCCGATGTCGGCAGCGACGGCTATTCCGTGCACGCCCTGTGTGTTTTCGATTTTGCCGACAATCGCACCGGAGTCCACGTCAAGCACCTCGACCTGGGTTCCGTGAGAAACGTACAAGCGACGCGCGGCTTCGTCAACCGTCAGATAGTCCCATCCCCCCTGGCCGGGAATGGGGATTTTCTTGATCAGCGTGTAGCCCGTGTCCGAAGCCAACACGCCTGCCACAATCACGCAAGCAATTGAAATAGCCAGAAGAAGTGTAGCGGAACAGAGAGCAGTTCTTTGCAGCGTGATTTTCATTTCTTACTCCTCGTGAGTTCAAATTTGACGTTCATTAGCGTTGGAATACGCCAGCGAGCTTTAGTACTCCCGGCGCGGCTGCCAGCGCAGTCCAAACGAGTATGTCGGCTTGTAGTACTCGCGTTGCACGACGTATTGCGGGCTACCATTGTAGAAGCCGAAGACTTGGTCTGTGAGATTCAGGCCTTGTACCAGCGCGGTGAGACTTTTGGTCATCCGGCAACTGGCCTGCGCATCAACCTGCAAGTGCGAATAGAGGTAATTGTCGCCGGCAGGCCCGCGTGTCCCCAGGTTTGCCGGGTCATTTCCTGTTGTGTACTGGTATTGGAAAATACTCGCGCTGGTGTAGCTCGTGCCCAACCGGGCCGAAAAGCGTCCTCGGTCGTAGGTGGGGCTGAAGTTCCAAGTAATCGGGGCCTGGCGCTGGAGCTTTGGAATGTCCGGGCGCAGGGGCAAATGGCCGGCGCTCGAATTGGTCCAACTGTAGTTCGCCGAAACCCCGAACCCGCTCAAGGCGCCCGGCAGGAATCCCAAGTGCTGAATGTAGGAGCCCTCGACCCCATAAAGATTGGCATTGGTCCCGTTAATGATCGAAGTCAGGTTAACCACGCCATTAATCATGTACGGCGTCCCCGGCGCTTGAGGATTGCCGATGTAGTAGATGGGCTCGCTGAGTTGTTTGTAGAAGACGCCAGCCTGAATCAGGCCAAAGGGTTTCAAGTATTGCTCGTACAGCAAGTCATAGCTGTTGGCGTGTTCCGGCTTCAGGTCAGGATTGCCCACGCCAACGCTGATTGGGTTGGTGGAGTTATCCAAGGTTATATAGGGTACCAAGTCGTAAGGATTCGGACGGGAGATCCCGCGTCCGTAGACGGCGCGAATGTCCGAGTCTGGAGTCAGAGCGTAACGCAATTGAACGCTGGGCAGGGGATCCCAATACCAGTTGCTGGCTGGCTGCGGTGTAACCGTCGACGCAGTGGAATCGGCGTTGTTCGTCACCAGGTAGCCGAGGATGTTCAATTGTGTGGCCTCGATGCGCAGGCCGGTCTGCAGACGAAAACGCCCGAATTCGATCGTGTTCATTGCGTAGCCAGCCGAAATGCGTTCGGTGTAATCGAAGTTGCTGGCAGCCGAGCCAAAAATCGTTGCCGGGACGTCAAGGGAGAGAACTCCCTCACTGATCAGGTTACTTAGATTGTTGACGATCTTGTTGTAGTCGGTAACCGGTCCAAAATTGTAAGCCCCGTAATAGTAGTTGGAGTTGCGGAATCCGCTGAGGTACTGCGTCATCAACGAAGTGTTCGGGTTCGCAAGAAAGTTCTGGTCGTAGGTCGGCGAGTATGCGTCCTGGCCCTTGTGCGCATTGCGCTCCCTGAAGCCAAACTCAAAAGTGGAGAAGTGTGAACCCACGTGATAGTTCTTGGCCATCGACACCGCGCCTTGCAGGTTTACCTGCGAGGTTTCACCGGAAGTGCCGTTGAACGCCGTCAGGGCGTACATGGACGGATTAAATATTGGCGATCCAGGGGCGTCGCAAGCTGGATTGAACTGCGGCAAGCGAAAGTTGGTGGTCGCGGCCTGATCGTAATTACAAATGGTGCTGCCCAAGTACGAGAACGTGGCTCCAGGATCGCCCGCTGCTGCCAACTGACGGGAACGCGCTACAGACACCTCCCAGCTCACCCAAGAGTCTTTGAGGACATGTTTGCCCCCAATCGCTAAAGTGCCGATTCCGTAATCCGGCAAACGGCTTGAAGTGCTGAACTGTGGAGCACCCGCGTCGTTGAGCGTGTAAACCCACTTGTCACCGTAGTCTTTGAAATCGGAGTAGAAATAACGAAGCCAAAGCCCTGAGCCGTCTCCGAGCTTGTAGTCGAGCGAACCGCCGAAGCCATACCGGGTGCGTTTGTACCGGTATTCTCTGAGGTCCATGCTGTCGTAATAGGGGACCGCAAAGCCAGGATCGGGCTGAGGCTCAATGTCGTCAATGCCGCGGCCGTTGTAATCGTAGCTCCCTGAGAACAGCGCGCCGAAGCGTTTTCGGGCGCCGAAGCGCTGCCCCACGGTGCCGGTTACTTCGCCGACATAACGGGTATTGACGATGGGAGTGAATCCGCCGATGCCTTCGATTGTCAGCGTGGGCAGATCGCCGGCAGTCTTGGTGCGTAGATTGACGGTTCCACCGATGGCATCCGCGTCCTGATTCGCAGACAGCGTTTTGTTGACCTCCACTGCTTCGACAATCCCCGACGGAATGGTGTCCAGTTTCACCTGGCGTACGTTGTCTTCGGGCGCAGGAACCTCCACTCCGTCAACCGTCACATTATTGAGGCGAGGCTCGGTGCCACGAATCTGCACGTACTTGCCTTCACCTTCGTCGCGCTCGAGAGTCACGCCCGGCAGCCGGCCCACCGCGTCAGCCACATTGGCATTGGGGAGGCTTCGGATCACGTCGGAAGGCAGTACATCGATAATATTGTCTGCCGTGCGCTGGCGGTTGATGGCTTCGGCTTCGCCGTGCGGACGGTCTCCGGTGACCATAATTTCATCATTTCTTGAGGCGACTTTCAGGACGGCATTCACGTGTGCCACTTGTCCTGCCGTAACGGTAACGTCGCCGGCAAAATTGGAGAATCCGACGAATGAAACCGTAAGCTCGTAGCTTCCAGCCAGCATTCCGTTGAAACTAAACTCGCCTTGCTCGTCGGACACGGTAGAGAACGCGGCTACCGGCAGCGCTACGCGAGCACCCTGGAGGACGGCGCCGCTGGCGTCGGTGACGCGCCCGGCGATCGATCCCTTGGTTGTTTGCGCCACGATTGTCGAATGAGCAACCACCAGAAACAACAGCGCTACAAACACGGGTCGAACGAAAGTCGACGGCATGCCTCCCCCTGAGTTCCAAGACATACGCTGTTTCCCCGCTTACCAGAACTGATTGTCGTGGCTTTGAGACGCGATTCTAGGAAGGCCCTGTGAAGCCGATGTTAAAGGAAGGTTAATTTTTTTTCAGACTGCACTTCCCGGCTTGCCGCCGGTCTACTCTATTGGTCAGTTTTGACCCGGTCAGCAAGGATCTGGCCCCATGAGACTGCTAGTCGTCGAAGACGAGCTGCGAATGCTGGAACTGCTTCGGAGAGGACTGACCGAAGAGGGACACACAGTTTTCTGCGCAGTAGACGGGAATCAGGCGCGGGTCACACTTCGCGAGCAGGAGTTTGATGTTGTTATCCTCGACGTGATGCTGCCCAAGATGAGCGGCTTCGAGCTGGCGCGGCAGATGCGTACAGAAAAAGACTCCACACCTGTTCTCATGCTCACTGCAAGAGACTCGGTTCCTGACATCGTCCACGGCCTGGATTTGGGCGCCGACGACTATATGACCAAGCCTTTTTCATTCGCTGAACTCCTGCTGCGATTGCGTGCGCTGAAACGACGGGCATCCGCAAGGCCACCGCCGACGCTGCAGGTAGCTGATTTGTGGCTTGATCCAATGAAGCACGAGGTCAACCGAGCCGGCGAACCGATCAGCCTGACGCGAACCGAATATGTCTTGCTTGAACGCCTTATGAGCGACGCTGGAACGGTTGTTCCCCGCGACATGCTGATCCTGTCGGTGTGGGGAGGCAAAGCAGAAGTCGAAGCCAACACGCTCGATGCTTTCATGCATCTATTGCGCAGCAAGATAGACAACCACGGCCGTGAACGGCTGATCCATACCGTCCGGGGAGTCGGATATGTTGTGCGACCGGAGGCCGGATTGTGAAGAAGTTATCGGTCGGAGTCCGCCTCACCCTCTGGTATCTGCTGCTCTTCGCAGCTGCGCAACTCGTCTTTGGCATCGGAATGTGGTTCCTCGCGCGCCGAAGCCTGTATCAAATTACCGACGACGCCTTGCGCGGGCAAATCGATGATCTGACCAACTTTCTGCAAGCGCAAAAGAAAAACGCTACTGTCGCCAAACTGCAGGAAGAAGTCGCCGAAGCTTATTTGTTAGAGCATTCCGGAGACTATCTTCAGATTTACGACGATAGCGACGGCGCCTGGATCTTTCGCTCTGACTTCCTGAAACAACATGCTTTGACACTACCTGGTCACGGCCGATTCGCGCACGCCCACTATCGCAACGAGCAATTGGGCCGGCCGCTTCGCTTTGTAATCCAGCGGATCGAGGCGAATGGCCGCGTTTTCACCGTGCAGACCGGACTCCCGATCGATCAAGTCAATCAGATTCTGGTTCTGTTCCGCGGCTACTTGCTTATGTTTGCTCCGGTCTTGCTGCTCGGCGCCGCTTCCGTAGGCTTCTGGCTCAGCCGAAAAGCCCTGTCGCCAGTGGATGCGATCACTCGAAGCGCGCGAACGATCAACGCCACAAATTTGAGCGACCGACTGGAGAAGCTGACGACAGGCGACGAGCTCCAACGTTTGTCCGACACGTTGAACGAAATGCTCGGCCGCATCGAGCACGCATTTGTTCGCGTGACTCAGTTCACGGCGGATGCGTCTCACGAATTGCGAACGCCCATCTCATTGATTCGCACAGAAGCAGAAATCGCCCTCAGACGGTCTCGAGGCGATGGCGAGTATCGCGAAGCCCTACGCCATATTCTCCTGGAGGCGGAGAGGACAACCGGACTGGTCGAAGAACTCTTGTCCCTCGCTCGCGCCGATTCCGGGCGGGAAACTCTTCATATCTCCGCCGTCGATCTATCCGCTATCGTGCGGGAGGTCGGCGAACAATGGCGGGATCTCATGGACACGCGGGCTCTGACTTTCACTCGCGAGATAGTCGACCAGGAAGTCACCATTCTCGGCGATCGCGACGCTCTGCGCCGGCTGATAACTGTTCTACTCGACAATGCAGCGAAGTACACGCCTGCGCCGGGGACGGTACGTCTTCGCCTGGAAACCAGCGGCTCCTCGGCGGTCATTCAGGTATGCGATTCCGGCATCGGGATTGCTCTCGAAGACCAGCCGAAGATTTTCGAACGGTTCTATCGAGTCGACAAGGCAAGGGGCCGCGACCGAATGGGCGCAGGTATCGGGCTCGCAATCGCCCAATGGATCGCGCAGCAACACCAGGGATTGATTACCGTTCAGAGTCGTCCGGGCGCGGGGGCAACCTTTCTGGTGAAACTGCCGCTTCGAGAAACTCAGGTGGAAGTTGCCGGTTCTCACAGACGGTTTGCGGCAGATGACACAATCGGAGTTCGGCGATCCAGCCATTTCAACGCGAGTGGGTCCGAATAAAGCTTCCAGGTTGAACAACTTTCTCTTCTTCTGCGTTGGTTCCGCAGTTGCAAAGTGGCCTTGTCCCGGCGACAATCGCTGGGATGGAAAATGTGAATCAGAGCGACCACTCTGCACGCTCGGGCGGAAATCCCTTCCGTCCCGGCGTGGTGGTCCTGGTCACGCTGGGCAATCCCAGAGAGAAATTTTGGGGAGCCATCCTTTCGCTTACTCCAGAAGGGTTGAGTCTTTGCGGCGTCGAACTGGCTTCGTTCGACGATCTGATATCCCTGGTCAAGGACGGCGAGCCGTTTTCTCCTGGCGTGGTCTTTCTTCCGATGCATCGCGTAGAACGCATGGAACTTGATCTGCCCGATGGCAGCATCCCCTCTTTGTCACAGCGTTTCGCCAGCAAAACCGGCCTCGATCCTGCAGCCGTGCTCATCCGTCACATTGCCGCCACTCCGGTCGAGGAGCAGAAGTGAAGCTTTCGCAACTTCTAACCGCTCCCAACCAGCTCACCTTGCTGCGGATGATGTTCCTGCCCTTCATTGTGATTAAGCTGGTCGAAGGCCACTATCCATCGGCGCTGATATTGTTTGTCATAGCTGGGCTCAGCGACGGGCTTGACGGCCTGCTGGCCCGCACTCTCAGTCAGCAAACGGTTTTGGGACAGTATCTCGATCCCATCGCTGACAAGCTCCTGCTCAGCACCATGTTTTTGGTGCTCTCGATCTTGCACAAAATTCCCTGGAAGTTTACCGTGCTGGTGTTCAGCCGTGACATTACCATTCTGTTTGCCAGCGCCGTGCTGTACGCGATCGCCGGGCTCCGCGATTTCCGTCCCAGCATCTTTGGCAAGGCGAATACATTTGCTCAGGTCGCGGCCGTCTTCTTTGTGCTGCTGTTTGAAATAAACCGATCGCGATGGGTTGCCATCGCTCGCCTTTCATTCTTGCGCGCGACCTTCGCGTTCACCATCGTCTCTGCCATGCACTACGTACTGCTCGTGGGACAGCGTCTGCACAAGGGAAACGCAGGATCATAAAGCTTCCGGTGATTTTCTTTGTGTTTCGCTCAACCATCAGCTACGAGATCCGCGGCACCTCGCTCATGAGCGCGAGCAGATTCTGTTCGGAGTCGCGAAAGAAGGTCATCCACAGGTCGTGACTGGGCATTTTCGCGATGACGTGGGGTTCGTCCTCGAAGCGCACGGCGTTCGCCAGCATTTGACGGTGAGCGGCGGCAATATCTGGCACCGTGAAGTACAGAATCGAGCTGGGATGATCGAATTCCGGTTTCTCGGGAGTGTCAAGCATCAGGCGCACACCGCCGCAATCGAAGAACGCCAGTTTCCCAGCCGTGAACAGCAAGGACAAGCCGAGTTTGTCCCGATAGAACGCCGTGGCGCGGTCAATGTCGTGTACGTTGATGGCGATTTGGCCGATGCGTGAAATCCCGATGCCCACGGTTACCCTTCCATCGAAAATCGACTGTCGACTGTTCTCTTAGGTCTCGATCCCGACGTAGCAAACCCGCCCGACCAAGTAATCGCTTGGCTTTTTGTCCGCTTCTATCGCCATAACCTCGACTGGGTATGCTTGGTTGTGCGGACGCAAGACCAGGTTATTCCCGGCCAACTCAACGTACTTGACCGTGCTGGAGCCTTCTTTGTTCACGGCGTACATGTTGTTCTCGCCCTTGTGATACGGCTTCAGTGAGTTGTAATGGCGGTCAATGAGGACGGTGGCTCCGGGCAAAAGGCGGGGATACATACTCATGCCATCGCGGCCGTCAACCTGAATTACGACGAAGCGCTCCCAGTCATCGCGGTGGCCCTCGGTCTCGGCACGAAGGCTATGCAGGAAATTCTTCTTGAACTTGAGAATATCCTTCACGTTCATGCTCATGACCAAAGGCTCGGTGGCGGCAATGGCGCCGTCAACTTGCAGGACGTTTTGGAATTCGTCCTCGCTCGGCGGCAAGATGCTGGCACGTTTGTTGACCTCGTTCGGATCCAGCAGGTCGAGTACGGAAAGGTGTTGCACCCGCAAGACCTTATCCATGCCCTCCAGACTCAGGCCCCGCTTGCGATTGAGGAAATTCGAGATATGGGCTTGTTTGAAACCAGTCTGCTCCGCCAGCCGCAAGCCGGTTAACCCCTCTTCTTCGATGCGGTGCCACAAGGTTTTGCGAAGGTTTTCCTGCAGTACTTTGAATTTCATAGACGAGAGTATAGCATTGCTAATAGCGAATCGCTAATAAAAATATTCGCCTAACATCTCAAAGGAAACAGAGGGTTTGAGGCGGGTGCAGCTGCGGCACGCCGTTTTTCCACAGCCAAAATGCCGGTTTTGCAATAGCATTAGGCTATTGTCATTATTATCATAGACATCTGACAGAAAATAGTCCTTGACTTTGTTCTGAACCAGAAGTTATACAAAGACTAGTGTCTTATAACCAATCTGTTTGTCGGGAATGAATCAATGACTTGCAACACACAATCCGAAGATGAGGCAGGAGGCTTTGTGGAATTCCGCCGCAAGGTCCGCTCCGCCGAAGTACTTTCTGCTGCTATGGAACAACTGCTGCGTATGCTGCAGTTTACGGGTAAGCTCAGTGTGGTCGTGCAGAACGGCCGCGTGTTGAAATCCGGATACGAGGAGGGCTATTTTCGCAAACCGCTGACCTGATCGGTCGCGGTGGACGATCAGCAGGACCGCTATACTCATAGCTAAATAGAATCAACAGGTTCTCCGTAATAGAAACGGGCCCTGTGACCGAGCAATCGGCACAGGGCTTTTTTATTTTCGGCTGAAGCTTAAAGCTTGGAGGACCGACAACGAAATCGCCACGGAGGCAATCATGGAATTCGGAGGTTTGGAAATCGTGCGCTTGGAACTGAAGTATTGCGAAAGATGCGGCGGCTTGTGGATGCGCACCCAGGGAACAGAGGACGTGTACTGTCCCTCGTGTGCCGTGGAGATGCTGGATCTCCCGGCTCGTAAAAGAAGGCCGCAATTACTGGTGAGCGACCGGGTCGACATCAAGAGTCAAGACGAAGACTGGTCGGTGATTTGCGGCGAAGGGGGGAACGCATGAGCACCTTCTGGATCCCTTTACTGAATGCATCTGCAGAAACGCCGGGAATGCCACCGTTCGTCGTGTCTGAATCCATTTCGACGGATACAGGTGAAGGGCTGGCTCTAGCGCAAACAGATTTCGCGCCCACCGATGCCCCAGAGACCAGCTTGGCTGAGACGGAGCTACCAAGAAACGAGCAGACTGACCTGAGTGATGTGGTCGCAGCAGATTCGGGGGCGGAAGGGCCGACGCCTCCCGAGGAGGAGACGACGATCTTCCCCGAGATCGTCGCTCCGGGGAGCGATCCCGATCTGTGGCTATACCGGAGGCGAACCATTGGCCTGCTCCGGCGCTATCTCCGGCTTTCCATTGCAGTGGGGCGCATGCCTTCGCTTCTGGGGCGAGAATTTTTTCGAAGCCGGGTTACGTCGTATAAATCGGCCACGTTCGAGGATTCGGTGATCTTTGTGCACGATGTTGAGCGTTGTTTGGACAAACTGAACGAGTTCGACAAGAAGCTCATCGCAAAGATCGTGCTGCAGGAATATTCGCAGGAGGAGGCAGGGCGTCAGCTTGGTTGCGGACTTCGTCAGACGGCGCGGTGTTATGTGGAGGCATTGGATCGAGTGACAGAAACTTTCTTGAAAAGGACGTTATTGACTCGTTTTCAGTGCACAAAACCGAACCGGGAAAAATCTTGTCAAGGGGGTAAAAGTGACGAATTCCCGCTAAGTGATTCAGAACAAGCCGAAAATAAATATTGAAATCATGTCATAGTTACCCCCTCCAATCTGATACGCTAGATACAGATCAAGAGAAATTTAAAAAGGGCGCGCAAAACGCGCCCTTTCTTTTTTGGCGGGCAGTTGAGCGTAATTAAGGGGACGCATGAGCAAAGCTAAGACGCCGAAGGGTCGAAATAGCTCGAGGAAAGCTCCGTCGGCGCCGAAACAAGCGCTGAAGCGGGTTGATCTCGGAGTAGTTCGGGAGCGGATCACGAATCTCGTGGGGAATCGCGCTGTGGAGATGGTAGTGACCACGATGGATGAGGTCGACAAGGGCCACTACCTGGCTATGAAGTGCTTGTTCGAGATGGTGGGGCTGTATCCGGCAACAACTTCCGAGGAGACAGTTAAGGAAGATTCGTTGGCCAAGACGCTGTTGCGACGGCTGAGACTTCCTGAAGAGACAAATCTGGCTGCCGAAGTTACCAAAGATTGCTTCGCCGACCCGGTGGAGCCGAAAAGTGAAGAGAGTGATGCCGTAAAATGAAAGTCAGTGAGTGGTCGAAGGCTGCTCAGGGCTGGTCGTTGGCCGCAGAGCGTTGGGCGGCGGCTTTGGGAAGCCAGCGCAGTATTCGAACGCCACGCAGGACCTTCATCATGGATATGACATGGGTTACGGGCCGGATCGCGGTCGGGGGTGGTATCTGGACGGCGGAGAATATGGCCCAAGTGGCAGGCGCCGGCGTAACCCACATCATCGACATGCAAATTGAATTCGACGACACGCCACTGGCTGCGCCGCATGGGATTACGGTGTTGTGGAATCCGATTGACGACGATTTCCAGCCCAAGTCTCCTGACGTTTTTCGGAAAGGCGTGGATTTCGCGCTGGACGCACTGGACCATCGGAACACCAAGCTTTTCGTCCATTGCGCCGCCGGAGTGCACCGGGCGCCAATGATGACCGTGGCAATTTTGTGCTCGCTCAACTGGAAACTGGCGGACGCGCAGTTGTTGCTCGAAGCCAAGCGTCCCGTAGTTGATTTTGCGGATGTGTACGTGAACAGCGTGAAAAGATTTTTGCAGGAACAGGTGAAGGCCGCGAAGTAAATAGGCTTCAGGTTCCAGGCGTTAAGCCTGGTCTTGCTTTATTCCACAAACAACTTAGCGTATTTGGCCTTGCGGCAATGCCGGGCGGGCGCTGAGGTGTGCATTATCTCGGAACTTTTGAAAACGTAATTAGCAACGGAGGAGTTATGTTCGACGCGCGCCGCCCTTCAGGGTGGCTTTTTCTTTTGCTGCCGGCGCTGGTGGCATTGGCGGTGTCCGCTCAAACGCTTCCAACCACGATGATCGTCGACACCGTATACAGGGCCGACGGCACGCCAGCCGGAGGGACGCTGCTGATTTCATGGCCGGAGTTTACAACGTCGGCCGATGGGGCAGTGGCCGCGGGGAATACCAGTGTCACGCTTGGAACTGGTGGTGCGTTGTCTGTCGGTCTGGTTTCGAACGCTAACGCAACTCCAGCAAATACGGTTTACTCCGTCGTGTACCAATTGGACGATGGCACTGTGAAGACCGAGTACTGGATCGTCCCGACGACCTCCCCGACAACGATATCGGCAGTGCGCACGACTCTGGGAGCGGGCAACTCGGCATCGCAGATGGCGACGCAGCAATATGTGAATACCGCGCTGGCGAGCAAGGCGAATGATGACGCCGTGGTCCACCTTGCCGGGACCGAGGCGATCGTCGGCGCGAAACAGTTTACGGTGTCGCCGGGCTTGCCTACGCCAGTGAATCCAACCGATGCGGCCAACAAACAGTACGTGGACAATTCGGTCGGGAACGTGGGGAGCGGTTCCTACGTAAGCACGGCGGGAGGAACGATGACGGGCCCGCTGACTCTGAGCGGAGACCCAGTGGCTCCCGGCCAGGCCGCGACCAAACGCTACGTGGACCTGGGATTCGCCGGGAAGGCGGATTTGATCGCTGGGCTGGTCCCGGTTGGTGAGTTGGGAACGGGTACGGCAAACAACACGCTGTGCCTGCACGGGGATTCGAGTTGGGGAGGGTGCGGCAGCAGCAGCAACGCGGTCTCCATCCAAAACGTTCCGGTGGCCACGACCACACCGACGAACAACCAGGTCATGACCTACGTTGCATCGCTCGGGGAGTACGAACCACTGGCGGGCGGCGGCGTAACGGCGGGTATGCAAGCGGTGAAGTATGCGACGGACTTCAGTTGGTCGCAGTCGCCAGCCACTAACCTGAGCACCGCGGGACCCCAAACGGTGAGCTTGCCTGCGTGTCCGGCGGGCGTAACCGGGACGGAGCCTTGGTACTACGTCTATATTTCGGGGACGGGCACGGCGGAAGCAGTGTTAGTCAATGGCGGGACTTGTGCCGGGAACGGTCAAGCGGGAACGTTGCAGTTCACGACTCTGAATTCGCATCCGGCCGGATACGCGATCGCAAGCGCATCGGGTGGTCTGCAAGAAGCATTGATTGTGGCGCGGTTCAGTCCGACCAATCCGTCGGGGCCCTCGCAATCTGGAAAAGTGATTGTGCCGCCGGGCGAGTTGCAGGCGTACGCGCGGATTTCGGTGCGCGCTTCCAACGTGACGGTGGACTTTTCAGGATCCATCGTGGATTGTTACATGATCGACACCTGCATTCTGGCGGGCGACCCTTCCAACTCGAATGCATTCCTGGACATCACGCTGTTGAATCCGCGCGGTCGCCCCATGGTCGTCAGCGGACAAAACCCCTTCATTGAGGTCAATGCGCAGAAGACGAGACTGCTCAACGTGACCGCGAGAATTCCTCCGACGGGAGGCACGTTCAGCAGTTACGTTCAGGTGGACAACGATCAGTCGTTCCTGCTCGACGGCCTGGATACGGCGCTGGCTACCGGGTCGAGCGATTACGGAGTTCTCTGTAACGCGAGCGTTTGCAATCCAGTGATTTATGCGCCGGGGCCATTCAGCAGCAATGCCGCGGTGGGTTGGCTCAAGCATTTGAACATCTCTATGCAATGTTCGGGGAATGGAATCGACTGGCAGAGCGGCAACACGGTGAAGATTTCTGACAGTGTGATCGAAGGCTTCGCGCAGTACGGAGTGCGCGCAGGAATACAGCGCGGAGGCTATAGCGGATTTGAGCTGGACAATGTTTATGAAGAGGTAGGGAGTTGCACGAATCCGGCGGGAGCGATCGGGGAAGCGGGAGTAATTGCCCAGGGTGCAACCGTGAAAGTGGAGGGAGCAGTGGCTCCGGTCGGAGCGGTGCCGTTGTTTGCCAACACGGGGAGCACAGACTATCGCTACTACATCGTGGCCAACAGCGCGACCTTCGGGGCATCGAATCCGCTTTACGCGGGCCAAGCGCTGACTACGGGATCGGGAAACATAACCGTCACTACGCCGGATATTGCCGGAGCGACTTCGTTTGATCTGTTACGCGTGACTTACCTCTCTCCTGGAAATCCGCGCGAGCAGGCGCCTTACGGAAGCGGCAATTACGCGGTTGCGAAGAGCGTGGCGCGCGGTTCAGCTTGCGCGAATGGGGTCTGCACGTTCACCGATACACAAGCGACGCTGCAGTCTTACACGGTCGCGACTCCTGCTTACTTTCCGCTGTTGAACTTCTGGCCGGGGAACTTAGTCCTGGCGGCAAACCACGATTCGGGCAGCGTTCTGGACGCGGCGACGGCGTGGGTGCGGGATGCGCCGGCTGACATCGTTGGAGTGCAAGGCACACTTGCTCCCGCGGTAATCTCCACCAACTGCAGTGCTCTCGACGGTTGGACTCCGCTTTGGCTGAGTTGCTATACGTCGATGGCCCCGGGGGTCTTTTATGACCAGGGCGCATTCTTGCTGGCGGTGAAACCTAATCAAGATGGCGGGCTGCTCACCAATCTCAAAGGGCGGTTGAACTTTCCAACGCTCGGGACCGGGCCGGGACACATCATCACGCTTTCCGATTCGAACTTCCAGAAGACGATCGCTACTGCGAACAACCGTCCATCGAATGATGCGAACGATGCCTTCATTGGATATGACCAGGGAAATGGAAATCCATCGACTGTGGGAATCAGCGTTGGGGCACCGGTCTCAATCTCGAACTACATCGGGAACGTGGGAGACGGCACGAACTGGTTAGAGCGGTTGACGTCGGGACTTAAGGAAGTCAAGACGAATGTGCAACTGGACAACACGCTGACGGTGGCGGGAACTGCACAGGCGAGTTCGTTCCTGTCGACCGGAGCGGGATCGTGGGCGGTGCAGGGAAGCTATGGCGCTCTGAGTCCGGCGCTGGCAGGGAAGTCAGCGATTGGGTTCGGGACGGGCGGACAGCTTCAGGTTTCGGAGAACGGCGGTGCGGTAGTCGGGGTTGCCGTGCTCGATAGCAATGGGGATGTTTCCGAGAATGCGACTACGGCGACGCAACTGGAGCAGGCTCCGACGCAGTGCAATGGAAGCTTCGTCACCGGGATTCAGGCAAACGGGAATGCGAATTGCAGCGTTGCGGATGTCGTCGAACTAGCCGA
>DATNHO010000200.1:0-19570 GCA_035604895.1 Terriglobales bacterium
CCCTGCCTCTTCGTACTTCTCGCCGCTCATCAGCACGCGATCTCTGGCAGCGAGGATCGCTTCCGTCGGCTTCACAAGAGTGAACCCACTACCGAGATCCACTTCCTCTTCTTTGTCGAGATGGACACCCGGCAGGCCAGCAAAGCTCCACATAACCCGAGTGAATGACATTGGGCGACTCCTCAGTTCCCGGTCGACAGACGAAAAAGGCACGCCCGAAGGCCATGCCTTTTCTGGTTTGCTTTTCTCGGTGATTCTGTCGTGGCGCCCGCGTTTGGCGGACAGGAGTGTCCGCCCTACACAACCCTAATCTCTGACTCCATCCATGAACGCGCGCAGCTTGCGCGATCTCGACGGATGGCGCAGCTTGCGGAGGGCTTTGGCTTCGATCTGGCGGATGCGTTCGCGAGTTACGGCGAAGCTTTGGCCGACTTCTTCGAGGGTGTGCTCGCTGCCGTCTTCGAGGCCGAAGCGCATCTTGATGACTTTTTCTTCGCGTGGAGTTAGCGTACGCAGCACCTGCGAGGTTTGGTCTTTCAAGTTGACGTTGATCACTGCCTCAGCCGGCGAGACGACCGCGCGGTCTTCGATGAAGTCGCCTAGATGCGAATCTTCCTCTTCGCCAATCGGCGTTTCGAGGGAGATCGGTTCCTGCGCGATCTTCAGCACCTTGCGCACTTTGGCCACCGGGATGTCCATGCGCTTTGCGATTTCCTCCGACGTGGGCTCGCGTCCCAGTTCCTGCACCAGTTGCCGCGAGGTGCGGATCAACTTGTTGATGGTTTCGATCATGTGGACCGGGATGCGAATCGTACGCGCTTGATCAGCAATGGCGCGAGTAATCGCCTGCCGAATCCACCACGTGGCGTAGGTCGAGAACTTATAGCCGCGCCGGTATTCGAATTTGTCCACGGCCTTCATCAGGCCGATGTTGCCTTCCTGAATCAGATCGAGAAACTGCAAGCCGCGGTTGGTGTACTTCTTCGCAATCGAAACCACCAGGCGGAGGTTGGCCTCGATCAGCTCGCGCTTGGCCTGCTCCGCATCCATGTCCCCCTGGATGATCTCGCGCTGAGTTCGTTTGAGTTCCTGGAACGAGACTCCAGCCTCGACTTCGAGCTTCTCCAGTTCCGCGCGGATGGCCCGCGACTGCCGCCGGTATTCTTTACGTTGTTCTTCACTTCGCGTTGCGTCGGCTTTTTTTTCCAGGTTCGTGGACTGCCGGTCAAGCGACCGCATCATGTCGACGGTCTTGTTTGCCCGGTCGATGAGGCGCTTGCGCTCGGTGTTAGTGAAGCCGAGCTTGCGGACGCACAAAGAGACGTCGACAATCGCCCTCGCCAATGCAATGCGGTAGCGGCGATAATCCTTTGGGCGTTTTTTCTGCGAGACGGCCGCGAACTTCTCCAGAAGATGATTGGCTTTCTTGTAAGCCTTCGCCAGATCGTCGATCTTCCCGGTGAACTCTTTCAGCCGGTTCTGCAGAATCTCGTCGGTGATTTCTTCTTCATCGAAGGTGACCACTTCCTTAATGGAGCGGACGCCCTTCTTGAGGTCCTCACCCATCGCCAACAGTTCGTTGATGACGATCGGCGAGCGCGAAAGCGCTTTCAAAACGCGCAACTGTCCGCGCTCGATGCGCTTGGCGATTTCAACTTCGCCTTCGCGCGTGAGCAGCGGGACAGTGCCCATCTCGCGCAAATACATGCGGACGGGGTCGTTAGTTTTTTCCAGAGCGCCGGGAGTTAAATCGAGTTCGACGTCCTCGCCGACTTCGTCTTCGTCGAACTTCTTATCGAGCGCAGAGGAGGGAAGTTTCGGTCCCTCCAGCACATCGATTCCTTGCGTACCGATGGTAGTAAGCAGATCGTCCAGGTCTTCAGGAGAGTGCACATCGTGCGGTATGAGATCGTTTACTTGGTCGTAAGTAAGGTATCCCTTTTCCTTGCCGGTATCGATCAGCTTTTTAATGTCGTCGTATTTATCGTCAAGAGCCAAGAAAGATTTTCCTCAAGTCGTCCCATGGAAGGACGTCGAAACGTCGTTTATAGCGGTGGGAACGTGAAGTGGCGGGGTTAGCGCCGACACAAACCTTCAAAGTATAGCATAAAGCTGGCCTCCTGCCGGTTGTGAACTTTCTGCAAAGAACAACCCCGCCGCCTATCCGCTCCACCGTTAATAACTTAGATGGCGAGGCAGCCCATTTAGTTTCAAGGTTCTACGGCCATTTAAGCGGGCCGTTGAACGAACCCTTGATCTGATAAGCCGGGATCCATGAGGGCTCGCTTGAGGCGGTCCTTTTCGCGCAGCAAGAAGCGCAGCCTGTCGGGTTCGTGCTTCTTGGCGGCCTGTAGTTCACGCTGAACATCTTCCATTTGGCGCTTGAATTGGATGCGGCGCAGGGCTCGCACGGCTCCCTCCAAGCGTTCAGCCGTGAGCTCTTCGTCTTCTTTCATCAGGATCGCTGCCAGCAGATTGCGATCGGAGTCAGGGAGAGGCAACTCCATCACATTGGCCGTATCCGGCGCCGAGTTGAGCAAGGTTTCGATCAATGACTCTGTGGTTAATCCAACGTGCACGCGCTCGTGTTCGAGCACAAAATGCGCCTGGCGAGCGGGTTCGAATCCTTCCTCTGCGCCGTCGCGGCCGGAAGTGTACTCTTCGGCAGTCCGCATTTCTCGAGCCGAAGTCAAAGCCCGGATCAGTATCTTTTCAGCATCGGTCACTTGCGCCTCGACCGGCGCTTTCAGGCTGGCAGTCGATCGGTTGGCGGCCGCGTGCTTGAGTTCCTGCCGGAGGACGGCGGAATCGATGCCGAGTTTTTGCGCGATCTCGCGAGCGAGTTCGTCGCGAACGATTCGGCTGGGTACACGCTGGATGTGCGGGAGCAAGTGATTCAGAGCCTTTACTTTGCCCTCGGCACTGCGAATGGGGAACTGGTTCTGGGCACGCTCGATCAGGTAGTCAAAGTAACGCTGAGATTTCTTGAGGGCATCGGCGTATGCGTCTTTCCCTTTACGGCGAATGAAAAGGTCAGGATCGAATCCTGCCTCGAGGGTCAGCACTTTGATCTGAAATTCTTCTTCGACCAGCAGGCCTAGCGTGCGCTCAGTGGCTTTAGCGCCGGCGGTGTCGGGATCGAAATTCACGACGACATTCTTGCTGAAGCGGCCCAGCAGCCTGGCCTGGAGTTCAGTGAAGGCAGTTCCGGAACTCGCGATCACGTTGTGAAAGCCAGCGGCGTAAACCGAAATGCAATCCATTTGACCCTCGACCAGAATGGCGTAGTCCAGCTTACGCATGGCTTCTTTGGCTTGGTCGAGATTGAAAAGGACACGAGACTTTGAATAAATTGCGGTCTCGGGGGAGTTGAGATATTTTGGTCCGGCTTTTTCGTCGCTTGAAAGTGTGCGTCCGGTGAAAGCTATGACTCGCCCGGTCTCGTTGGTGATGGGGAACACGACGCGGTTGCGAAATTTGGAATAAATCGTCGTTGGCCGTTGGTCGCTGGTCGTTGGCTTGTCATCTGGGGCAGAATCGGAATCGATTGGGGGTTGTCCCGCGACATCAAAGGATTTGCCTTGTTGCGGGCTGACGGCGGAAGGCTGAGAGCTTTCCTTCCACGAGAACAGCCCGCTCGCGCGCAGCACCTCCTCGTCGAACTCTCCCTTCAGGCGGTCTTTTAGCAAGAATCCCGAGTCCGGAGCGTAGCCGATGCGGAAGCCTTTGATGATCTCTGCGCTCAAACCGCGTCCCGCAAGGTATTCGCGGGCACGAGCCCCTTCGGGCCGTCGCAAACACTCCTGAAAGAATGCAACGGCTCGCTCGTGGACTTCGAGCAGGACGGTGCGCAGCTTGGCTTCTTGAGCCTCCGCTGGGCTGCTGAAGCTGATTTTAGGGAGAGCGATTCCCAATTTCTGCGCCACCGCCCTCACAGCTTCCGGAAAAGTGACGTTCTCGATCTTCTGGACGAAGCTGAAGACGTCGCCTGAAACGCCACATCCGAAGCAGTGGTAGAACTGGCGCGTGGCGTGAACCGAAAACGACGGCGTCTTCTCGTCGTGAAATGGACACAGTCCCGAATAGTTCTGCGCGCCGGCCTTCTTCAGCTTGACATAGTCGCCGACGACGCGGACGATGTCGGCCTGCTGCTTAACGATCTCCTTGAAGTCGGTGGCGTCGGTCATGAGTGGCGACAACTCTCCTTAGGAATTCTGACGCGAAAAGAGGCAATAAGGAATATAGCAGCGGCGTTGCATGGCGGAAATCCTGTGAATTTTGAGAGTTACCGGTTGACGCTAGAGGAAAACCCCGATTTATTCGGCTTTTTTCTTTCCATTGCCGAACGCGTTCAGGTCCTGCCTTATCTCATCCGCAATTGACGGCATATCCGCTACCGTGGCTACCTTCACGTGATTGTCTTGGAAGGCATCCAGTGCAAACTCGATGTCAGGATTTGCGCGATCAATGTCGTCGGAAACAACAGCGGTAAGCCGGGCGTGTGAACCGCTCGTGGCATGTATGCAGTCCGCAACCTTAGGGAAGCGGTGGGCGATGTTGACCGCTAGCAGCTGATTGATGCGTGTTGTTAAAGGAACAGCTTGAAAGAATCGAACCTCGGTGCCAACCTCAAATCCAAAATCAAAAACTAACGAGTCACCCTTTTTCTTCGTGTATTCCACTGCCTTGATTTTTTCTACGCGCGAAGCCCATATTGCGGCTCGGGTGAGGGCATTCGTTATTCCGGCAACAATCATCGCGTGCTCACTCTTTGGGCGGTGCGCGGCGGGCATTGCTCCCAGTTGGGGATCGTCTAAATAGATTGAGCGCAGCCTTTCCAATTCCTGGGCGGGATTTGCTGCCAAACACACTTGCCGGCCAGTGATCTGGATCGAGTTCGCAAATGAGTCTTCCAACTTGTGCAACAGCGTGCCCACATCCTGCGGATGTCGCAGTTGCGCCCGAATATCGGGCTCAATACTTTGTAAGAGTTCGATATCAACTTGCGCGTCGAGGCAGCGCACGCGGCGCCAGTCGCTAGTCATGTGGAGATCGGCAAACCCGAAACCGTTGGGGCGAGGTTCGAGTAACAACACGCCGACATTTACAGACTCCCCCTTCACGACGTAAGGGACATATCGCAACACATAGAACTCGAATTGCTTCAAATCAGCCATTTCGCTTCGACTTGCAACTCATGATATTGATTCTTAAATACGTGGTTCACCGTTGTTCACGGCCAAAGCCACTCATGCGTCTTCCTTCCAGTTTGGAAATGGTTGTCTCGACGACATCCGAAAGGCGATGATGAGCTCGCGCACCATTGACCGCCGATCCAGCAGGCTGCGGATTAGTTCTTCCAGCGCGCCCCAGTCGCTGGCGTACCACTCCGGAGGAATGCTCGCCGCACAGTTCCAGATGACATTTTCGTTCATTCCCTCTATCGTCGCGAGCCAGGGCTGAAATGATTCCCAACCGCGCACGCTCAAGTACACTTCGTTCTGGGCGTAAACGCCTCGCAGCGGATAATCGGGGAATGTCCATTCGCCGGCGTTGAAGCAATACCCCTGATCGACGAAGGTCACTGTATATTTTTTCTCTCGCATCTTTCGCCAGAATGTTGCCTGCCTGCCGTTCGAGTTCGCGGTCCATTTATCGAGTACCAACATCCCGGCAAACGTCTCCAGGTTTCGCACTCGTTCGAGCATGGTCGCGGGAAAGTAATCGAATATCTGTCCTTGCAGCGGATCGACTACGTAACGGGATCCGAATTGCAGTCCAGGCTGGCAGCGGATCACGCTGCCTGAGAGCTGGATGTTGAGATCAGAAGAATTTTCTACCAGCCAATCACCAACTTCGACGACTTCCGTGGAGGGAACCGGCAATCCAGCCGCCTCGGCGAGTCGCGTAGCCAACAGTTCATTTGCCAGCACGCGCAGATGCTGGGGATTGTTGCGGAATTTCACCACGTAGAAATTGCCATCGGAGCAGCGCATCATATGTCCTTGCGCCCCGCCTCGCATTCTTCGCACATGCTGTACCGCCAGCACTGCCAAATGGCAAGTCCTCGAAACTACCCAAAGGGCTTGATCGTAACCTTACTTTCGAGGACCGAATGTGATGTGTGAACATGGAAGCGCTGTGGATTTCTTGCTGGACATGCTTTGTATGTGATCGGAACGGCTGGCCGGATCACACTCGCAATTCCACGACGGTTGCGCCTCCGCCGCCCTCATTGTGTGGGGGCTCGGTAACGGACTCGACGTGGGGATGTTTCTGCAAATACTGACGGAGGGCTTTGCGGAGGATTCCCATGCCGCTACCGTGAACTACGCGCACCCGAGGAAGGCCGGCGAGGAAGGCGCGATCGACAAACTTTTCGACTTCGCGGGTGGCATCGTCCACAGTACGCCCGATCACGTTGATCTCTGAGGGGATATTCTCGTGCTCACTCTGCAGCGAAACCGAGATTCCGCGAGCACGAGCGGCTTTGACTGGAGAATCTGAGGAGCGCACGAGTACCTCAGCAATGTCGTCGCGCGCGATCTTCATTTTCATGGCGCCGATTTCAACTTCGAAGTGATTGTCGTCGATTCGGCGGGCTACTACGGCCGACCGGCCGACCGACTTCAGCTTGACGGTATCGCCTTCGGACACATCCTTCACGACTTGCGGCTGGGCATGGGGGTCGCCCTGGTCGGCGCCGGTTGTGTGGGCCACGACTGTTGAATCGAATTGGTCGCGGAATTCGCGGCGCAGCTTGGAAATGCGACGTTCGACGTCTTTGGATAGTTTTTGCGCTGCCGTCCGATCCTGAATGGCGCTGACCATCTCGCGCGCGTGATATTCGAAATCGCGCAGGAGGCTGTCGAGCTTCTTTTCCATTTCCTTGATCTTGGACTGCTGTTCTTTTTTTCCTTCAAGCGCGAGATAAGCTTTCTCGCGCTGAACTTCTTCTTCGCGAGTGCGCAAGCGCGACCGTTCGGCTTCCGCCTCGCGCAATTCGGCGTGCAGACGATCGAGGAACTCGCCGACATCCCGCGCCTGCGAACCCAGTCGGGCACGGGCCGCATCGATGATGGTGGGATTGAGCCCCAGGCGTTGCGCAATATTGATGCCGGCGGACGCGCCCGGAACGCCGATCTTTAGCTCGTATGTAGGCTGCAGAGTGGCTTCATCGAATCCCACGGAAGCGTTGACGACTCCAGAAGTGTTCGCGCCAAAGACCTTGAGCGATGTGTGATGCGTAGAGATAATTGTGCAACATCCGATGCAGCGAAAATGTTCGGCGATGGCAACGGCTAAGGCCGCGCCTTCTTCCGGATCGGTTGCGGAGCCGAGTTCGTCGAGCAGCACCAATGACTGAGCGGTCGCCGTGCGCGAGATGAAATCGATGTTGGTGACGTGTGCGGAGAACGTTGAAAGATTCTGCTCGATGGACTGATAGTCGCCAATGTCGGCCAGCACCGCGTCGAATACGGGCAACTCGGCGCGGTCTGCGGGAACCGGGACTCCGGATTGCGCCATCAGCGCGAGCAACCCAACTGTCTTGAGGACAACCGTCTTGCCTCCCGTGTTCGGGCCGGTGATGACGAGTTCTTGTCCTTCGTCTTCCAGCTCAATGCTGGTTGGGATAACGTGGCCCCCCCTTGCTTTCAAGTTGTGTTCGAGCAGCGGATGGCGAGCTTGATTGAGAACCAGTGGAGCTTTGGTCGACATGGACGCCCGGGGGCCGTCACCACTTGAATCTCGGTCGGACAAAACTACGGGGATGCAGTTGTATTCCTCGGCAAAGCGGGCCTTGGCAAACTGCAATTCCAATTCGCTTAGCACATCCAGCGCGGCGACGATCGGACCCGCGTTCTCTCCGATGCGCCGCGTCATCTCGACCAGGATGCGATGGATTTCCGCCTGCTCTTCATCCAGCAATCGCACGAGTTCGTTGTTCTGTTCAATAGTTTCGAGTGGTTCGACGAAAACCGTTTGCCCACTGGAACTGGCGCCATGCACGACGCCCTGCACCCGTCGTTTCTGCTCGACCTTTACCGGGATGACGAAGCGCTCGCCGCGGATTGTGACTAGTTCGTCCTGAACCGCGCCGCCTTCGGATAGCCGTCTGAGATAACCGCGCAGGGAATCCTGGATCGAACGCCGCTGCCTTTCAATTTCGCGGCGAATGCGGCTGAGCTCGGGCGAGGCCTTATCGTCGAGCGTGCCATCGGGCAGGATCTTGTTGCGGAAGGCTCGCAGGAATTCGGTGAAGTCCGTGATTCCCGATGAAAGTTGCGCCACGGCTTTCCATTCAGCCCTCATCGCGGCAGGCGGGTTCTGTGAAATGGCGCGCCACTCGGCGGCCCGGTCCACGATGAGGACCACGTCTCGAATGTCAGTGGTTTCGAGCGCGGCGCCACCGATGCGAGATTTCTCCAGCGACTTCGTGACGTCGAGCAGGCCGGAAAAATCGAATCGACCGCCCACGCGGCGGAACTCGCGGATCTCGCTGGTCAGCCGCTGCTGGTTCTCAATCCACTCGTGGCTGGTCGAAGGCGCGAGTTGTGCGATCCGCTCCTGCCCCAGCGGCGAAGAGGCATACCCGCGCATGACTTCGCGGAGAGAGTCGAATTCCAGCACTCGGGCGCTGGTATGGGAAAGCGGCTGCGGTGGCATCAGAATTCAATGTTACAAGAAGGAGCAGGCTTGCTCTGCTAGAATCGTTGGTTGTGGACGGGCATCTTACTCGTCCGGAGTTGCTGCCATGGCCTTCCCGATCACGCGCCTTCGCCGTCTTCGCCGCAACGAACAGCTGCGATCCATGGTCCGCGAAACGCGGCTTTCTCCGGCGTCGTTGGTGTATCCCATGTTCGTTTGTTCGGGAGAGGGAGTGCGCAAGGAAGTTCGATCTATGCCGGGCGTTTTCAACCTCTCGGTGGACGAAGCGGTGAAAGACGCGAAGCAGACGCACTCGCTGGGAGTGCCGTCGATCATTTTGTTTGGGCTTCCGGAGAAGAAGGATGAGTTGGCCACTGGCGCCTGGTCGGATGACGGGATTGCGCAGCAGGCAGCTCGTGCCATCAAACGCGAGGTTCCGAAACTTGTCATCATGGGCGATGTTTGCCTGTGCGAATACATGTCTCATGGCCATTGTGGAATTGTGCGCGCCGCCCATCCGCAGTCTCTCGGGGCTGCCGTTGCCGCTCCCCCGGCGGTTGCCACGGACTACGAGATCGTCAACGACGCCACGCTCGAACTGCTGGCCCGCACCAGCGTCTCTCTGGCTCGCGCGGGCGTTGACGTTATCGCGCCTTCCGACATGATGGATGGCCGCGTGGGCGCAATCCGCAGCGCACTTGACCATGCCGGTTTGGCCAATACTCCTATCCTTTCTTATGCCGCGAAGTTTGCTTCAGCTTTTTACGGGCCGTTCCGCGAAGCGGCTGACTCGACGCCTCAGTTTGGAGATCGCCGGTCTTATCAAATGGATGGAGCGAACCTGCGCGAGGCAATGCGCGAGATCGAACTCGACATCGAAGAAGGCGCGGACATGATCATGGTGAAACCTGCGATGCCGTATTTAGACGTGATTGCCACGGCCCGCGAACGCTTCGACCTGCCACTGGCCGCGTATCAGGTTTCCGGCGAATACGCCATGATCGAAGCCGCCGCCCGCAACAACTGGATCGATCGCGAGCGAGTCATGATGGAATCACTTCTTTCGATCCGGCGCGCCGGAGCCAGCATCATTCTTACTTACTACGCGAAGGAAGCGGCTAGACTGCTGACCTAAGATCGGTTCCCGTCTCGCCTGATTTTCTTCGCGATGTAAAACAGAACCAACATGCCTGGTGAATTTGCTTTCCCGGAATCCCTCGAGACGGAACGACTCGTACTGCGTCGCTACTGCAGCGCCGACGCCCCCGGCATCCTGGAGTTAGTTGATAAGAACAGATCCCACCTCATTCAAAATTTCTCGCAAATGGCAAAGGGCCTGTCACAGGCCGAGGATATTAGGTCCTTCCTGGAAGACAAGACGGTGCAATGGAATACCAGGCGGGGGTTTTGTTATGGCATTTGGTCCAAAGTTTCGAAACCACAGATTGGGCAGCTTCAGGTCAAGAATATTGTGTGGGAGGTGCCTTCCGCCGAACTTTCATATTTCGTGGACAGCTCGTCCCAAAGACGGGGCTTCGCTTCCGAGGCCATTTCTGCGATCTTGCACGCGGCGTTCGACCAATTCGACTTCAGAAGAATATATGTTCGGATAGTTCCATCGAATAAAGAAAGCATTTCGCTCGCGAACAAGCTAGGCTTCAAGCACGAAGGGCTCCATCGAAACGAATTCAGGTGCGGGTTCGGGGAACTTCACGACGTTCATTATCTCTCTTTAACCCTTGATGACTTTAGGACTGGACTCGCAAATGTCTAAACAGCCCAGCGCCAGTCTCGCGATCTGTAGGATCAAAAGCTCTCAACGGAATACTACTGGAGCGTCCATCTTAAGCGCCCAGACTAAGGCGATCACCCATCCGATTGCCGTCCAACCGAGGACAAGATTCAGGACGAATATCGACGCCAGGTCCCGCTTGCTCCGTGCAGCGGCTAAGATGGAGGGCAGAAAGTAAAAGAGGAACCCGAAGCCGAAAATCGGGAAAAAGAAGATGGCGAAGAGGGACATAAGTTCAACCTCCTGCTGGACAAGTCACAGCTCTGTTTCCTTAGATACGAATCTTTGTGATCGCTGGTTCCCGAATCCTTAAGCCCTGGCGTAGAATCAGCTATTTGTACGGTCGTCATTATTCTTCTTAGGGAGCACTACTTTGGCTGAAACCATTTATGACATCGCCATTATCGGCAGCGGTCCAGCGGGATATACCGCTGCCATCCGCGCTGGGCAGTACGGTTTGAAAACGGCGCTCATTGAAAAGGACGGATTCCTTGGCGGAACCTGTCTGCACGTAGGCTGTATTCCAACAAAAGCGCTCTTGTTCAACGCCGAAATCTGGGATCACTTGAAAGACGCTAAGGAGTTCGGCATCGAAGGTGTGGATTCGCGCAAACTGAATTGGGCGGCAATTCAGGAGCGTAAATCGAAGATCGTTACTAAACACGCCAAGGGCCTTGAATTCCTGATGCGCAAAAATAAGGTGGAGACGATCAAGGGCTATGGCAAACTCACTGGCCCCGCGCAGAACGGAGTGCTAACCGTCGACGTCGCCGACGGCAGCAAGAGCAACGCCATTAAAGCGAAGAATGTGATCCTGTCTACCGGTTCTGAAGCCCGCATGATTCCCGGCTTGGAGCCAGATGCCCGGGTGCTCACGAACATTGAGATTCTGAGTTTGAAGGAGATTCCGAAATCATTAGTGATTGTAGGCGCGGGGGCTGTGGGCGTGGAGTTCGCTTCGATTTTTCGATCTTTCGATTCGGAAGTCACGATTCTCGAGATGCTGCCGCGCCTGGTTCCGGTGGAGGATGAGGAGGTTTCCAAGGAGCTCGCCCGCGTATACCGGAAGCGCGCCATCAATTTTCACACCGGGGCCAAAGTTGACAAAGTGGAAAAGACGAAATCTGGAATTGCTGTCACGTTCTCTGTAAGCGGCAAACAGGAGAAGATCGAGGCTGAGAAGATTCTGATCGCGGTTGGACGCAAGCCGCGAACCGAGAACGTCGGTCTGGAAAAGACGCGAATCAAGCCAGATCGAGGATTCGTCAAGACCGATAGCTGGATGCAGACCAGCGAACCCGGCGTCTACGCCATCGGAGACATTGTGCTGGGAACGCCACAACTGGCGCACGTTGGCGCGATGGAAGGCATTGTTGCGGTGACGAAGATCGCGGGCAAACCGGGCAAACCGATCAACCCCGAGCACATTCCGAACGCGACCTACTGTCATCCAGAAATTGGCAGCGTTGGGTTGACTGAAGAGAAGGCGCGCGAGGCAGGCTACAACTTGAAGATCGGGAAATTCCCCTTCACGGCAAATTCACGCGCCTCGATCGTCGGCCAGCACGAGGGCTTCATCAAGATTGTCTCTGATGCGGACTATGGTGAGATTTTGGGCGTGCATATTATTGGGCCGCAGGCGACGGAGTTGATCGCAGAAGCCGTGGTTGCGATGGAACTTGAGGCCACAGTGGAAGATTTAATGTGGACGATCCATGCCCATCCGACGCTGGCTGAGGCCATGCTGGACGCATCGAACAGCGTTTATGGGCTGGCGATCAACGCGTGAGGAATTGGACAAGACCGGGAACTTGTACGGCACAACGTTTTACGGCGGCCTTCATAACGACGGCACGGTGTTCCAGCTGACACCAGGGACCGACGGCGAATGGCGTAGAAGGTTGTGCACAATTTTGACTGGAGCCTCTTCGTGAAGGACGGGACGTTCCCTAGGAGCTAGCCTAATCTTCGACTCTGCCGGGAACTTGTATGGCACAACGGAGAACGGCGGCAATTACAATTTCGGCGCCGTCTTTGAGTTCACACCGTAGTGAGAATCGAATTCCGGGCCTAGCCTCACACCCAAAGCTTTAGTTCATGGAATGAAGCCGCCTTCCTTTACACTGGATCTGGTGGGTTGCGCGGTTGCGAAATCGCTCAATCCCCTGATTCCATGATCTCTATTCTCCACCTTGGAGCTGTTGACTATGCGACCGGGCTACGCCTGCAGCAGCGGCTCGTCGAACTGCGCAAGGGCGGCCGCATCGGAGATGTGCTTTTATTGCTCGAACACACGCCTGTCATCACGCTCGGCCGGAACGCAAAAGCTGCCAACGTGATCGCCTCGTCCGAGCAACTTGCGGAGCGCGGCGTTGAGATTTTCGAGTGCGATCGCGGCGGCGACGTGACCTTCCACGGTCCGGGACAACTGGTCGGCTATCCGATTTTTGATTTGCGCGGCTTTGCCTCGTCTGATAGCAAGCGGAAAACGCTGGGAGTTGTGGAGTACGTGCGCCGGTTGGAAGAGGTTCTGATCCGCACCTGCGCTGACTTTCGTATTCCTGCAAAACGCCTGGCGGGATTGACGGGGGTGTGGACGACAAGCCATGACGAAGCCAAAATTGCCGCGCTCGGAGTTCACATCTCACGCGGCGTGACCTCACATGGGTTTGCTTTGAACGTGAATACCCAGCTCGGCTACTTCGACTTGATCATTCCCTGCGGGATCACTTCGAAGCCGGTGGCTTCAATGGCGAAGCAATTGGACGTGCAGGTTTCGATACAGGAAGTCGCACATTCGATTTCGCGCAATTTCGGAGCGGTGTTTGAAAGCCAGATGCTTTGGCTGGAAAGTCTGGACGATTTACTCGCTCATTCGGTCGGTGTACCAATGAAGCCACCGGATGAATTGAGGAAATTGCATGGTGAAGACGATACGTTCTGGGCCTAATGTTTGTCCGGGGCGTGTTCTCCCCGACGTTTGGTGAAATCTGCCGAACCGGGTTAGGATTCTTCTGAGGCCGAATCACTGGCCTCCATCAAGCCATGGCCAAGAATAAAAAGGTTGTTCCGAAGACTCCCGCTCTCCACAGTCCTAATGGTCGTGGCAATAGTGCCCCTCGTTCGCAAGAGCCAACTTCTTCACAGCGTGCTTACACCATCCTCGACTATCGGCTGGAGAAGCCCAACTTCAATGTTCGCCAAGTCCGCAAGGGCGATGATGTTCGCTACGAATTAACCGGTGACTTGAGCGCGCCCGTTCCTCCTATCCGTGAATCGAAGTATCTCGACAAGAAGCAATGCCTCGAGATTTATCGATGGATGCTTCTGAATCGCAGGATGGAAACGGCGACGGAGAACCTCTACAAACAGAGCAAAGTCGTGGGTGGAGTTTATTTTGGCCTGGGCCAGGAGGCTTGCTCCTGCGCGTCGGCATATGCTCTTCATGAGGACGATTGGCTCGGCCCCATGATTCGCAATCAAGGGTCGTTGCTGGTGCGCGGCTTCTCCGCTCGCGACATCATGATGCAGTACATGGCCAAGGCCGGTTCGCCGACCAAAGGTCGCGATGCGTCGTCCCACTTCGGCGACATCGAGAAGCGGAATGTGGTTTCGCCCATTTCAACTCTCGGCGACCTGATTCCTGTGCTCGCTGGCGTAGCTCTGGGTGCGCGCCTGCAAGGACGCAACATCGCGGCCATGACTTACATCGGAGATGGCGGCCAGTCGACGGGCGTTACTTACGAGGGACTGAACTTCGCTGCGGTGCAGAATCTCGGCCTCGTGCTCTTCGTCGAAAACAATCTTTGGGCATACTCCACACCTAGCACCCTGCAATTCCGGGTGAAAGACCTTGCCGAACGCGCCATCGCGTATGGAATTCCCGGAGTGATAGTCGATGGCACCGACGCCTGCCAGGTCTATGATGCCGCCTATGAGGCCTGCGAGCGAGCGCGGCGTGGTGAGGGCCCCACCCTTATCGAGGCCAAGATGATGCGCATGAAGGGACACGCCATCCATGACGCTGCAGACTACGTTCCCAAGCCCCTATTCGAATACTGGAAGAGGCGTGATTGCGTCGTGCGCTTTGAGAACTACGTGGTCAACGTGAAGAAATGGCTGACTTCGAAGGACAATGAAAAGCTGATCGCGGACGTGGAACGCGAACTCGAAGCTGATCGCGACTTCGCCGTGGCCTCACCGATGCCGGAGCCGAAATCAGCGGCGGGAGGCGTATATTGCGAAGCAGGCTGCCACAAGATGAAGCCGAAGTACGGGATACCGAAAGTTCGTGTCGCAAGGTCCGGCATCACCACTTCAAGAGAGCCGGCCGTGCATCTGAAATAGAGACTGATATACGTCAGTCTGCAGCGAAAGTAACCTATGCCTCAACTAACCTATCTCGAAGCCATCCGCCAGGGAATCTGGGAGGAAATGGAGCGCGATCCGTCCGTCTTCTGCATTGGCGAGGACATTGGTATCTACGGCGGCGCTTTCAAAGTAACCGACGGCTTCATCGACCGCTTCGGTCCCGAACGCGTGATCGATACACCGATTGCCGAGTCTGCCATCGTGGGCGCGGCTTACGGAGCGTCACTAACCGGCATGCGTCCCGTGGCCGAGTTTCAGTTTATGGATTTCATCGGCTGCGCCTTCAACCAGATCGTGAATATGGTGGCCAAGTCTCATTACCGTTGGGGAGCTCCGGCGCCACTGGTAATTCGAGGGCCGAGCGGCGGCAACGTCCATGGCGGTCCGTTTCACTCGCAGAATCCGGAGATGTGGTTTGTGCATACGCCGGGTGTGAAAGTGGTTTGTCCCGCCAGCGCTTACGATGCGAAGGGTCTGATCAAGGCTTCTATTCGCGACAACAATCCGGTGATCTTTTTCGAGCACAAATATCTTTATCGGCGAATCAAGGAAGAGGTACCGGCCGAGGATTACATCGTGCCTCTGGGCAAGGCGCGAATTGCCCGCGAGGGTAGCGACTTGAGCATAATCACGTATGCCGCAATGGTGCACGTCGCGCTTGAAGCTGCGGAGATTCTCGCGAAAGACGGAATCGACCTGGAAGTGGTCGACCTGCGCACGCTTTCACCACTTGACCGCGAAGCCATTGCCAGGACGGTGCGGAAAACGAATAAGGTTATCTTGCTTCATGAAGACGTGCGCACCGGCGGCATTGCTGGCGAGATCGCAGCCATCATTAACGAAGAGGCTTTCGACGATCTCGATGGCCCCATTGTCCGCATCACAGCGCTGGATTCTCCAGTGCCGTTCTCTCCACCTCAGGAGGAATATTTTCTGCCCAAGGTGAGTGACGTCGTTCGGGAAGCGCGACGGCTAAAAGCGTACTAACTGGAATTCGTTTACCATCTGCTGGCACCTGAGAGTGGACCACCATTTACCCGGCGGGAAGTTGTCGCGCGCGAGGCGTATAAGCTAACTCAGCGTGGACTCTGGGATCTCAAAGGTACGAGGAGGAGAAATGCGTAATTTCATTCTCGGAATGATTGTGACGCTGCTGGTGCTCGGCCTGGGTGCGCTGGCTGTGGCGACCCTGGGCCTCGTACCGACCAACGCTGATGCAACTCCGCCTAGGCTCGAACACCGTATTGCCATGAGTGCCCTGGACGCCTCGATGGAGCGCCATGCGCCACGAGTGAGCAGTCCGATTCCGCCGACCGATGAGAACTTGATCGATGGCATGAAGGTCTTCACTATGAATTGCTCGGTGTGCCACGGGACGCTCGACAACAAGCCCAGCCCGCTGGAGAAGTCTTTCTACCCGCCCGTGCCGCAGCTGATTCTTGATCCGCTCGACGATCCGGAGTGGCACATCTACTACGCGGTCCGCACGGGAGTTCGCTACACCGGCATGCCGGCTTGGAATAAGGCTCTGAGCGATCAGGACATCTGGAAAGTCACGGCATTTCTTGCCCGCATACAAAAGTTGCCGCCGGGTGTGCAGGACTACTGGAAAAAATCGTTCGGCATCGGTCCGCCGCCTGCCGGTTCGGAGAAGGACGAGGACAAGGACAAGTAAGGAACCTGCGGGTCGAATTCGAACCTTGGATATAATGATAGATTGCGCTTGGCCTGAGATTTACCAACGTGCGCACGTGGAAGGGAATCATGCCTACTGATATCGTCATGCCCCAGATGGGTGAGTCTATTTTTGAGGGGACCATTACCAAGTGGCTGAAGAAGCCCGGCGACAAAGTGCAGCGCGATGAGCCGCTGTTTGAGATTTCCACCGACAAGGTGGATGCTGAAATTCCCGCGCCCGCCTCGGGCACCCTGCAAGATATCAAAGTGGTCGAAGGCAACACCGTGCAGGTGAATACGGTAGTGGGAACGATTGCCGGCGATGGCGAAGCTGCAGCCCCTGCTCCCGCTCCTTCCAAGGCGTCTGCGCCTGCGCCGCCGGCGAAAACACAAGCGGCCACGCCTCCACCCGCTCCGCCCTCAGTCGACCTTCACGCGACCGCCGGGCCGGTGCGTGAAGAAGAGGACGATCACGCCCGGTCCTCGCCCCTGGTTCGAAAGATTGCCCGCGAGCACAACGTGAATTTGTCACAAGTATCAGGCACCGGCATGGGCGGCCGCATTACCAAGCAGGACATCATAGCGTTTCTGGAGAAGCCGGAGACCGCGGCTGCTCCCGCGGTTTCCGCTCGCGCGAGCGAGCCTGCAGTCGCATCATCCGCGCCTTCGTCGAGACCGGCCGCGCCTTCCCCGGCCGCCATCCCCGGAGACCTGGTTCCGATGACGCAGATGCGCAAGATCATCGCCCAGCGGATGATCGAATCCCGCCGCACCAGCGCCCACGTTCACTGCATGTTCGAAGTGGACATTACTCGCATTGTGCAGCTGCGCAACAAAACCAAATCCGCTTTCGAGCAGCGCCATGGCGCTCGGCTGACATTCATGCCGTTCTTCGTTCGCACAGCGATCATCGCGCTGCAGCAGTTCCCGATTGTCAATGCGTCAATCGAAACTGACAGCATCCGCTACCACCGCCACGTCAACGTAGGCATTGCGGTGGCGCTTGATTGGGGACTCATCGTTCCCGTGCTGAAGAATGCTGATGAGCTGAATTTCCTTGGACTGCAACGAGGGATTTCTGACTTGGGCGAGCGGGCGCGCTCGAAGAAACTGAAGCCCGACGAAGTGGAGGGATCGACCTTCACTGTTACCAACCCCGGACAGTTTGGCGCCGTGTTCGGCCTGCCCATCATCAACCAGCCGAACTCGGCGATTCTGGGAGTGGGCGGCATCACGAAAACTCCGCTCGTGGTCACTGACAACGACGGCAACGATTCCATCGCGATTCGCTCCGTGGTTCACTTGACGCTCGGCTACGACCATCGCCTAATCGACGGCGCGGTTGCGGATCAGTTCATGGCCTTCGTCAAGAAGACGCTGGAAAACTGGAGCGAAGAAGTTGGCTAGATTCGCCTGGGTGCAGAAACCTGGTCGTCTGGCGAACGAAAAGCTGCTCTATTTCGGGAAGCCGCTCAACACTGCTTTGGCCATGTACATGATCATCGCGAAAAGGGCGCTCAGGGCCAGTCCTCCAACCGCGCCCGCCAGACCGGATGTTACGGATGATCTGCCTTGTCGATTGGACAGCGCAGCATTTACTTCATCTCGCCATTTGCTTTGGTCTCTTATCTGGCTCTCGTATACTTCCCGACCCACGAAACTCGCTTCTTTCTGACGAGCGTCTTCGTGCGCGTGATTCAAAAGGTCCAGACGCCGCAGCATTTCAACGTGGTCCAGTTCCAGCGCTCTTTCGGCGAGTTCAAAACGGAGGCTGACGAAAGTCCTCTCCCGATCGGCCAACTCGCGGTCAGCGGCGAGCATGGCGAGCAGGTATTCCTTTAAGGACACCGAATTGCATTGGTCATTAAGATTCACAAGACACCTCCAGATTGAACGCCCTGAGTTGCACCGCCATGATCGCTTCTCGCCACGGCACGTCTGTTCGAATGTCTGCAGCTTACAGCGGATAATCCACGTGGAGGGCCGCCGTGTACCGAGAATACTTCGGCGGTACCGACCCGTCGTATTGTTGCAGGTAGCAGTCTTGCACTTTCGACAGCCGGGGAACGGTAAAGGTCTGGGTTGTGAATCGACCTACCAGGTTGCGGTCATTTCCCGGACCCCAGCCGGCGTCGCTCCAACGGACCTCAATCCCGCCGCCGCTCGGCGGCGGCGTCCCCGCATCTACGCTAACCGTAGTCGAGGAGACCGCCGTGATCACCGCCGCAGTCAAGTCAGCCAGGTAGGTTGTGCCTACTTGTGCGTTGGTGAACTGAGTGACGAAGAGAGCCGTTGTAGCTTTGGATGCTTCGAATTCAAATGCCACAGTTTTGGCGGCGTCGTTCGCGAACTTGATCTTGTAACCGAGGTGCTCGCCTTCCATGTTCTGCACCGTAATCTCGACGTAGTTCACGATCGCGGGAAATGTCGCGCCTCGTGAGGGAACATTTATGGTCAATGCGTCTCCGGGGAAGATGTCCCCAGCACCTCCGGGCAAGAAATCGCTCCAGACGTCATACTCGCCTGCCCATGCCGCACCGGTGGCGTCATCCAGCAGCGCCAGCGCAGCCAACTCGCAATCCGCGGCGGTGCGCGCCGGGGGCTCTTTTAAATGGCGCACCGCTCCGTGCAGGCCATTGTCGATTCCTCGCTCCTGCGCAGCGATGCTAGCTGGGTTTGTGATTCGCGCAAGAGCCGGGCCCAGGCTGCGATAGTGAACCTCGAGCAGTTGATTGGCCGCGGGCGCATATTGGGGGTAAAATTCCAAGGTAGAGCTTGAGGTAATTTCACACTCCGCGCCTTCCTCAAGCGTGCCGACGAGTTGCGTGATATAGCCCTGTCCGGGAAGCGCGCTGCGCACTTCCGCATCCACGGCTTGAATCAGTCGCGTAAATGCAATGGAGCATTGCAGATTCGCGGCGTTCACCAAAGCGCAGGTGCAGAAATCCGGTGCGCCCGGGATTACTCCGTCGTACAGTACGGTGGCCGGCGCGACTTGCGTCGCCGGATTCGCAGGATCAATGTCTTGCAACTCCATTACGATCCGTACGTCGGCGGCGATCTCAGCTCCACCGAACCCGC
>DATNHO010000201.1:0-6458 GCA_035604895.1 Terriglobales bacterium
GGATCTCCGGGGACGGCGATTACGTCTGCGAAGTAGCCTGGCTTCAGCTCGCCGATCTGTCCTTGCCAGCCGAGCAGCTTCGCCCCGTTCAACAGGTCGGCCTGCAGCGCGGCCAGCGGGGTCATACCGAATTTCACCATCAGTTCCAGTTCGCGCGCTTGCGTGCCGTGGGGAAACGGACCGACGTCCGATCCAACCGCCATGGGCACGCCCGCCGCAACTTGCTTGCGAAACTCAGTCCCGCGCAAGTCGAATATCTGGCGATCATGCGCTCTCTGCTCGGGCGATTCGCCATGTTCGGAGAAATATTCAAAGATGGTGAAGGTCGGCACGGCAAAAATTTGTTTTTCGTGCATGAGCCGCATGGTCTCGTCGCTGAGCTGGTTGGCATGATCAATAGAGACCACGCCCGCACGCGCCGCGTAAAGTGTGCCCGGTTCGCCCGTGGCGTGAACTGCGACGCGCTTGCCGGAACGCGCGGCTTCTTCGACGGCGGCTTTCAGTTCGGCTTCGGTGTACTGGTAGATCGTGGATAAGCGGCCATCGCGGATCACGTCTGGGCCGGTCTCATAAATCTTGATGAAATCGGCGCCCTCCTTAAGCTCCTCGCGGATCACGGTCACAAGTTCGGCGGCATTGTTCGCATAAGTCGCGTTCGAGAGCACGTGTTGCGCTGGGTTGAAATGATTGGCATCTTCGTGTCCGCCCAGAATGTCCACGGCGTTCCCGCTAATGCGAAGGCGAGGCCCCGGAACCAGTCCCTGATCGATGGCGTTGCGTACCGCGGTATCGGCCGAACCCGCGCCTTCGGTGCCCATGTCACGCTCGGCAGTAAAGCCTGCCATGAGGTCGGCACGTGCCGCGAGCGTGGCAAGAATGGTCCGTTGTGGCACCGATTCTTCCACCGTCTGCAAGTCTTCAGCGCCGGGATGAAGGAACAGGTGCACGTGCGCATCGATCAACCCGGGCAGCAAAGTGCTGTCACCCAGATCGATAGTTTCCGCGTCCGCGGGGTGGGCCACCTTCGAACCCACTTCAACGATGCGTTCGCCCTGCACCAATACTTCGCCGGGCTTCAGGATTCGCCCGCTCTCGATGTCGAGCAGACGCGCGGCGTGCAGCACCGTGGAGTGGGCGGCTTCATTCTGGGATTGGGCCGTGGAAATGACGCTGCAGGCTAGAAAAAATGCGGCCAGGGAAGGGAAGAACTGTGTCTTTTTCATGGTATCGGATGGATGGTAACACTCGAAGAGGCCGGGTAGCTGCGGATATTGCGCGCTGCCCGCATGCCGGTCGGAGCACCATAAGACCCGGCACGACGGTAACGTCGTCACAGAGATGCTCCGGCGATAGCATTGTCAGATCAATCCGCCTGCTTGGATTGGGGGGCTTTCCATGCGTCACGCCAACAAAATCGCCGCTATCGTCGTTCTGGCCGTGTTCACCGTTGCGGGTAGTTATGCGCAATCGCTTGGCGATGTGGCCCGCGAGCAACGCCAGAAACAGGCGAAGGATGCTCATCCCACGCGCAAAGTGCTCACCAACGAAGACCTGCCGGAAAGCACAGCAGCGGCCTCAACTACTTCCGTCACCACCGACGAACATCACACCGCCCCTCCAACGCCGGCGACCAACGATACTCACTCCGCCGAGCAGTGGAAGGAGAAGATTGAAGCGCAGAAGAGTGCGGTTGCGTCGTTACAAAGCCAAATCAACAGTTTAAATTCCTCGATCCACTTTACTCCCGCGAATTGCGTTGCCGGCTGCGTGCAACACAACGAGCGCCAGGTTGAAAAGCAAGACGAAGTGCAACGCATGCAGCAGCAACTCGAAGAACAAAAGAAGCAGCTTGAAGATATGCAGGAGGCGGCACGCAAAGCCGGTTTGGGCAGCTCAGTCTACGAGCCCTAGATGTCCGTTGCTAGCGCTCACCGTGTCGCGTCAGAGATATGTTTTTCGAACCCTACCCCGGGTCAATTGTCCGATCCAAATAAATCCAAAGCACGCGCGAGAAAAGCGTGAGCGTAGGCGCCAGGGGCAAGAAAAGTAGAATTGCCCACAGAGTGATTTTCTGCAGCGACCACGGAGTAAATGCCCAAAGCAAAAGGCCGAGCGCGACGATCGTGACCAGGGCCAGTCCGTAGCTGATGTACATCGCTCCCAGAAAGTAGCCCTGCTCGCGTTCAAACTTCAGGCCGCAATTCGGGCAGCATTCCTGCATCCGCGGAAATCCCATAAAAATTGACTTGCGGAAGATTCTTCCGGCACGGCATTTCGGACACTTCTGACGCAGTATTGCCAGGAAAGTCGACGTTTGCGTTCCAGTCTTCACTCAGAAGTTCCGCACTCGACATTAACATGCCGTCCTTGCTCGCTTAAGTGTAAAATCTGGCTAGGCGTATTATCGAGAGACAAGAGTGATTGGCCGAAGGCTCTCGCATTACGACGTTCTCGCGGATCTTGGTGCAGGTGGAATGGGCGTGGTTTACCGTGCCCACGATACCCGGCTCGACCGCGACGTTGCCATCAAAGTTCTTCCCACCGATCGTCCACTGAGCGAGACCGCCCGCCGCCGTTTTCAGCGCGAGGCCATGGCGGCTTCCGCCCTGAATCACCCCAATATCATCACCATTTATGAGGTCAACTCCGAAGACAAGGTCGACTTCATCGTGATGGAGTACGTACGCGGAGCGACGCTGTCGTCGGTGCTCAAGAAGCGCAGGCTCGAATTGAGGGAAGCGATCCGCTATTGCATTCAGATCGCTGACGCCCTTACCAAGGCGCATGCTGCGGGCATCATTCATCGCGACCTCAAGCCCGGAAACATAATGGTGACCGAAGATGAGCTGATCAAGGTGCTTGATTTCGGCCTGGCCAAGTTCGACCCCACCCTGGCCACCGCAGACAACGAGATTACAGACGCAGAACGAACCAACCAGTTCACCCTGACCCAGCCCGGCGCAGTCACAGGAACCGTGGCGTATATGTCACCGGAACAAGCGCGCGGGGACAGGGTGGACGCGCGCTCCGATATTTTCTCCTTCGGCATCGTGATGTTCGAAATGTTCAGCGGCCATCTGCCCTTCATGGGGCCGAATTCGATGGCGCTGCTGCACAATCTTCATTTCAGCCCGCCCCGGGATCTGACCCAGTTGCGGGCAGATGTTCCAAAGCCTCTGGTGTCGTTGATCTCGCGCATGCTGGAGAAAAAGACTGAGAATCGCACCCAGACCATGGCCGAGGTCGCGGCCGAACTGCGCCGAGGCGCTGTGGGCTTGGTGGACGGGCCGCTCACCTGGCATCCCAGCGAAGCCACGATTGATATGACGCGGCCTCCAGATTCCACATGGGGTCGCTTCTCGAGGCGATCCATGTGGATGGCTGGCAGCTTCTTGGTGCTGTTACTTTTGGCGGGGATCGCTGGCTGGCGCTGGCACAGAAAGGCGAAACCGGCCCATCAGGCCGGGGCGCAAGAGTCGCCCGTCGAAGGCAATGCTTACGATCTTTATCGCCGCGCCCGCGAGGACTTGGACCACTCCGATCGCGATGGCAATGTCGATGCGGCGATCAAGCTTCTGGATCGGGCGGTCGCACTCGATCCTCAGTCCGCGGCCAGCTACGCCGCTCTGGGCGAGGCTTACGAAAGCAAGAACATTTTCAATCCCGACCAACAATGGACGAAGCTGGCTTCAGAATATGCCAACAAGGCGGTTGGTCTGGATAGTTACCTTGCCGCCGGCCACGTTTCGCTGGGACTGGTCAAAATGAGTGCCGGCGACTCGGCGGAGGCGGAAAAGCAGTTCCGCACGGCGGCGGATCTTGATCCGAAGAGTGCGGCTCCTTATCGCGATCTCGGACTCCTCTATAACAAGACGGGCAAGGCCGATCAGTCTGCCGAAGAATTGAAGCGTGCGCTGCAACTGGACCCGAAGGACTGGAAGACCTACATGGCCATGGGCCTGGATTCTTTTCAGGCAGGCCGCTTCCAGGAATCGGCTTCCGCTTGGGAAATGGCTTTGAAACTCGAGCCTGACAACGTTCCGGTCTTGCGAAATCTGGGGGCTGTGTACCATTCCATGGGACGCGACGACGATGCCGTCGCAGCGCTTCAGCATGCACTCGAAATCAAGCCTGACTCCGATGTGTACACCAATCTCGGCACTGTCCTGTTCTACCAGGGCAAGTACGACCGGGCAGTCCCTGCGTTTGAGAAAGCGGTGGATCTTGGCGCCAACGATTACGACAATTGGGGCAACCTGGGCGACAGCTACCGCTGGTCCAGCAGTAAGCAAGATAAAGCAAAACCGGCTTACGAGCATGCCATCCAGTTGGCCCGAGAAGAAATTGCCAAGAATCCCAATCAGATGATGCTGCGCGTGAACTTGGCGATGTATCTGGCCAAGATCGGTGACAAAGACAAGGCTCTCAAAGAGCTGAAGTCGGTGGACCAGGCCCACGACACAAACCCGTCTGACCTTTACACCTTTGCCGTGGTCTATGAGCTTTGCGGGAAGCGTGACCAGGCGCTGGATGCGCTCCTGGCGGCCGTCAAAGCCGGTCAGGATCTGAACGATATCAAGAACGAACCTGAGTTTGTTTCACTTCGAGCCGACCCACGCTATCACCTGCAAATCCTGAGCGCTGCGGCAGCCAAGCCTTCCCCATAGACCCGTGCGCAGCCCGATTTTCCTTGACTTTTTGCTCAAGGAGGACAAAACTCAACCCGCAACTCTTCCCCGGTGAATTCACTTCTGGAAACGAAAGGAAGGAAAAACCGCGATGTCTAACTATCTTCTGAATCTGGGTGTTTCGACCACTGCGCAGAGTAATGGAAGCTTTCAGGCGGACAATGGCAACGCCAATCCACTGCTGCGATCCTGTGTGTGGCTGGAGGGAGGCGCCCAGCTAAGCCTGTCGAACAACTTCTATCAGATCTCACAAGCGTTGAGCCAAACCGATTGGGCGTTTATCGAGGACACAGCAGACCCGTTGTCTGTAGACGCCGGGGATATAGTCCTGGTTCGCGTATTCCAGGTTAGTGTCCAGGCGACACCAGTCCCCAAGCTGGTGCTGAATGCAGTCTTTGGTCAAGGCTCGAGTACGGAAACCGCGGGCTCGGGACCGTCTCTGCAGTCTCCGCTGTCAGTGAATGGCCAGCCCCGGACCGTCATTGACAGTTTCCAACTGGCCTTCACCAGCAATCCGCAACAACAGCAACAGTATTGGTCGGCCCCGAATCCCGCCGACGGTTCCTGGACATTCTGCCTGGGTGCGATCGGCGGAGCCGACAACACGTACAGCTTCAACGCCGGAGCATTGCTTTGCACCAACCCGCCGGTGGGTGCGCCTATCTTCCAGTTCGGACTCGATCCTCGCGTGAAGGTAGGGATGGGTGCCAAGGGTTCGCGCGAGAGGGCAGCCTAGCTTCCAGGGACAGAGAAGGCATTCGCAGAACGCCATCGGAATTCCCGGTGGCGTTTTTTGTTTTACGCGAATGTAGGCGCGGGTGTCCTCGCCCGTGCGGCCACAAGAGAAATTCACACTTAATCAGTTCTTTAGGTGGTCTTACTTCTTGCGAGCGGGCACCTGAGGCGACGCCACGATTGCTCGCCGGACAGGAACGATGGCCCCCCGCGCAGGATCGGCCGCAGCGCTGGCCCGCGCCAGCACTTCTTCCTGAATGTACTTCACGAAATCCTGAATCTGGCGCTGCATTTCCTCCATGCGCTCGCGCATCTGCAGGATAATTGCCATCCCGCTAATGTTCACTCCCAGGTCGCGAGCCAGCGACAGAATGAATTCCAAGCGCTGCAAATCGTCGTCGGTGTAGAGCCGAGTATTGCCCTCGGTGCGCGACGGCTTCAGCAACCCTTCCCTCTCATACAACCGCAAGGTCTGAGGATGGATGCCATACATCTCAGCCACAGACGAAATCATGTACGCGCCTTTGGATTTCCGCTTGGTCATTGCTCAGAGTCTACAACAAAGAGAAAGAGGCCACGGATCTTGTGGACGCTCACGGATTCCTTGTGATCCGTAATTATCCGCGCAAATCCGTGGCCCGGTTTTTCTTAGGCCACAGCTTCTGGCTTTTCTTGCGGAGCCGGAGCCCATCCCTGCGGTTTTAGGGCGTGATTCAGCAGATACGCAAACACCCCAGCCGCGATGAGCAGCATTCCGAAAGCAAAAGAACTCATCCCCAGCACCTGCTCAGTCTCGCTACGTACAACGGAGAACCCAAGCAAAAGCATGGGCGCAATGCCGACAGCTACGGCTCCGAACATTCCGCCGGGAACGCGGAACGGGCGATGCAGCTCAGGTTCGCGAATGCGCAGGAAGATAAGCGCGAGAAACTCCAGCGACAGGCTGGCGCCATATAAGAGGATATCGATAGTCACCAGGCGTTCGAAACCCAGGCCCAGGCACATTGCCCAGCCGACCGCGCAAACCACAATCGC
>DATNHO010000202.1:0-25070 GCA_035604895.1 Terriglobales bacterium
ACTTCGTCCGCAGCATGCTTGCCCGGGGCAACCGGGATGATCAACTCGCTTTCCGCGCGCAGGTTCTCATCACCATCGAGATTGTTCGCCTGCACGATCGTCTGGCGGCTGGTATGAAAAGCGCGGGCGACCGAAGCCAAAGTGTCCCCCGGAGCGACCTTGTGATAGCGCCACCACACGCGCATGTCCGGCGGGATGGCGGCAACCGCGGTAAGGTAGCGATCCTTAGTCCCAGCGGGCAAGTGCAGTTCGAACTCACGATCTTTGGGCGTGGTCAGGCGCAGTAAGCTGGGGTTGAGATCCTGTACAGTGCTCGCGGAAGCATCGACACACTCCGCGACCAAGCGCAAGTCCACAGGATAATCAATCTCGAGCGCGTCGTAAGCTACCGGCTTCTCCGTAACCACCTTGTCCAGCCCGTATTGCTCCGGGTTCTTGGCCATAATGGTTACAGCCAGGATGATGGGAACGTAGTTTCGCGTCTCCTTCGGCAGCACATTCCGCTTGTAGAGCTCCCAATAGTCCGCGTAGCCGGTGCGTTTCACCGCGCTCTGAACCGTGCCGGGGCCGGAATTGTACGCAGCCATGGCCAAGTACCAGTCGCCAAACTCGTTGTAGAGATCCTTCAGGTGATGCGCCGCTGCCCGCGTGGATTTCTCGGGATCCTGGCGTTCGTCAACCCACCAGTCGCGTTCCAGTCCGTATCCCTTGGCACGGCTAGCCATGAATTGCCACATGCCTCGGGCTCCGGCGTGCGAAAGCGCCAGCGGATGGAATCCCGATTCGGCCTGCGCCAGGTAGATGAGGTCCTGGGGAATGCCTTCTTGTTTCAGGACCCGCTGAATCATGTCGTGATAAAGCCCGCTGCGGGCCAGCGCGCGCTCCAGAGTTCCCCGTCCGCGCGTGGAGAAGTAGCTGATATAACCGGCTACCGGGTCAGTCATCATCAAAGGCAGGTCGGAATGTGTGGCCGCAACTTCGGCCGCGGCTTTGGCCTTGACGTTAGGATCAATTGGCAGCGTAGCTTCATTGGCTTCGTCGATCGGCGCCGGCTCTGATTTCTGCTCGGTGAAGCCATCGCCCTGTTGCAAGGCTTGCAGTTCCAGACCGTTCACGCCATCGAGGACGCGGTCGAATTCCTGTTCCAGGCGAGCGTCGGAGCGAACGTCCGACGAACTGCCCAGGAGCAGGTTAAATGCCCGATCGAAATTCTCCTTGGCAGCCTCAAGGTGCCCAGCCTGATAGTTCTCTTCGCCGATCTTGTATTCCTGCTCGACCTGCGCGATCAATTTGGGCACGGGATCAGGTTTAGCATTAACCTGAGTTTGGGCATTAGCGACGGTCGCTCCATCGGCGGTGGATTGAGGAGCAGGCGCAGGAGTCGGGTGGATAGCTGGTGCGGCCGATATTCCCGCAGGCAACAGCGTCGCTGGACGCTGCGCCGTCTGACAAGCGGTGCTGCCCAAAACCAAGGCAACGGACGCCGCCATCAGAAGATAGGGTTTCCAAATCTTCATATTTATCTACAACTTACCGCGCCACTCTGCGCTTTCCCGCAAGACCATTCAATGCTACTACCCTGGTTTTGATGGGTCAATCCGCAAGCGGGTTGGTCTGGGTTACTTTAGGAACAGGCGGGAATATTACTTCAGCGACCCCAACCGCTGCAACCATTTCTGTTGGGGCTCACTTTGGCCCCGGTCGATAACAGCATCCCAGTGTTGTTGTCTCGGACGAATCCAGAAATCTCGATTCTTCACCGCTCTTCTGAATCTCCCACTGCGTCACGGGAATCGAACTCAAAACATGAAAGCCATCCAGGTAAAGCAACCCGGCGGACCCGAAGTTCTGCAACTCGTGGATTTGCCAACCCCGCAACCTAAGCCCAACGAAGCCGTGGTGAAGATCGCAGCTTCCGGCGTGAACTTTATCGATGTTTACCAGCGCGAGGGCCGCTACAAAGTCGCAATGCCGTTTGTACTCGGGCAGGAAGGCGCGGGCACGGTCACCTCTGTTGGCTCGGAAGTGAAATCCATACAACCCGGAGACCACGTCGCCTGGACCAGCATCTTGGGTTCTTACGCAGAATATGCCGCGGTTCCGGCCGAGCGCTTGGTGCCGATCCCGCCCGGCGTGAGCGATCAACAAGCTGCCGCAGCCATGCTCCAAGGAATGACCGCGCACTATTTGTGTCACGACACGTTTCCGGTCAAGCGCGGCCAGAATGCGTTAGTTCATGCGGCAGCGGGCGGCGTAGGGCTGCTGCTGGTTCAAATGGCGCACCACATTGGAGCCCGCGTCATTGCCACCGTGTCAACCGACGAAAAGGCCAAGCTGGCGCGTGGGGCCGGCGCCGACGACGTGATCCTTTACACGCAGACCGACTTTGAGGCGGAGACCAAACGCCTGACCGGCAGCAACGGCGTCGACGTGGTCTTCGACGGAGTGGGCAAGACCACCTTCGAGAAAGGTTTGAACGTACTGCGGCCGCGCGGAATGATGGTGCTGTTCGGCGGATCAAGTGGGCCCGTCCCACCCTTCGACCTCATTCAACTCTCACAGAAGGGTTCGCTCTTCTTGACCCGTCCGACCCTGGTGCATTACACCGCCACGACGCAGGAGTTGCAGACACGCTCGAGCGCCGTATTCAAAATGATCGCAGACGGTACACTCAAGCTGCGGATCGAGCATACTTATCCGCTCGCCGAAACCGCCACCGCGCACAGGGACCTTGAAGGACGCAAGACGACGGGCAAGTTGTTGCTGATCCCGTAGCGAATCTAAACGATGCTCACTAGATCCCTGGATCAAAATTGCTGTTTCTTCCGCGTATAAGCCGCCGCATACCCCGGAGGCTTTACGCCGGGCATCAGTCGCGCATCATCAACCGGCTCGCCCGCCACCATCGTTAGCGGAATCACTCCCGCCCAGGTCGAAAACCCGTAATCTTCCTCATCATCCACTGGAGGCCCTTGCCGCACCTTCGCCGAGAACTCCTCAATCGGCAGCCGCATCACCAAAGTCGCCTTGAGCTCCTTTTCATTGGGCAGACGCGATTCCACCCAGCGCCCCGGCAGAATGTGCTCCGACAACAGACGCAACGCCTCGAGCTTCTCTTTCGCGTCATCCACCGCAACCGCCGTTCCCAGAATCACCACCGAGCGGTAGTTCATCGAGTGATTAAAAATCGACCGCGCCAGCACCAGCCCATCCAGCAGCGTGACCGTGACGCAGACCGCGATTCCCTCGTCAACCCGCCGCAGCATCCGGCTCGCTGCCGACCCGTGGATATACAAAGAATCCCCCACCCGGCCATAGCCTGTCGGAATCACAAAGGGTTGCCCATCCACCACAAATCCAACATGGCAGATGAAGCCTTCATCGAGAATTGTGTAGGCAGTGGCACGGTCGTACACCGCACGATCAGCTTCGCGGACCAGACGCGTCCGCGCACTCGGGGCATGGAATTCTGACATTCAGGAAAAGGCTCCGGCAATCGCCAAGAATCAAGAACCAAGAATCAGGAACAAAGATGGAATGAGTGTAGCAAACGAACCAGGTCAAAAGCCGCGGCTCAAACGCTCCCCAGCGGTTGATACTTGCGCTCAGGATACCGCCGGCTAAACAACACCGCTACAACCAGAAGCGCGATCGGCGTGAAAACGCTCGCTTCCGGCCCCACCGATCCTCCGGTCAGCCAGTTCGGTCCGAAGAATTCAGAGTTCAACAGATTGTGGTAAGGAGCCATCCCGCTGTCGTGCACACCGTAAAAGAAGGTCTGCCCCCAGTCCCATCCCGCGTGAAACCCAACCGCCCACCAAAGGTTGCCCGTACGCCGAAGAATCAGGCAAAACAGCAAGCCGAACCAGACTACCGAAAGCAAACCAGTTTTTGTTTCGCCGGGATTGCCCAAGTGAGCCGCAGCAAAGAGAGCAGAAAACAAAACGGCCGAAGGCCAGAACCCAATGCCGGTAGTCAGGGTGAACTGTGTGTACCCTCGGAAAGCAAACTCCTCGGACAATCCAACCATCAGGAACGTGATACTCCAACTCACCACCGCTCCCGGAATTACAGCTCCGGGAATCGCCAGCCCGGTGATGTGAAAACCATGCAAGGCAAAAATCGTAAGCAGCGTGCCGCTGATCGCCAGAAAGCCCCACACCGTTCCTTCCCAGAAATGCTTCCCCATCCCCGATCGAAAAGGAAGGCCGTATTCCCCCAATTTGCGGTGTTCAATCCTGGCCATGATCGCCGTCGCGATGCAGGCGAACAGGAATATAGTTCCTTCCAGGACGAAGAGTTGAAAGGGCTCCAGGGTCGCCGCGTTTGGGGCCCGATTGACATGCAGCAAGCGAAGCGCTAACCCCAAGCAAACGTTAAGCACCGCCACGACAGCCAGGAAAATGAGCAACCGCCAGCCCGCGCGAATGCCGTTAGGCCCGACAAAGATCTTTCTTAATCCCGAACTCCCGCCAGACATTTGTGGAGAAGAGTTCGGCGCAGGCGGAACAGCCAACTCCGGTGGCAGCGCACCCGCATCATTGCTCATAATCTCAAACCTTCCCAATCAGCAGTTAGCAGTTAGTCCTTAGCACTTAGTCAAACCAAAATCCAAGCCAAGCGTTAATGACCAAGTGCTGAATGAGTGCTGACTGCTGAATGCTGCCCTTCTACCAATTCACCTTCATCGCGAACTGAAACTGCCTGGGATCATAAGCCGCCGTAGGCTGCCCGGCATTGGTCCACAGTTGATTGACGGAAGCTACGTTGAATTTGTTAGCAAGATTAAAAACATCCGCGATCAAGTCCAGATTGATCCGTTCGCCAAAGTAAATGCGCCGGGCGAGGCGGACGTCATTGAACACCGTCCAGGGTTGCACCCCGGCGTTGCGGGCGAGATCGCCATCCAGCGAAAGCAGCGTCGTGTTAGAAGTGGGCGTAAAGCAAGGCTCCTGGAAAAGCCCGGTCGGCGAATACTTGGACGCCACCACCGGACCGCAAGCAGGATTGCCCCCGCCCGTCACCACATTCGGACGCGCCGCAGTCGGGGCAAACTGGAAGTTCGTGTTATCCCCGGTAATAATCAGGAACGGACGCCCCGACGCAACCTCAACAATGGGCGCAAACGTCCAGTTGCTGAAAAATTTCTTCGCAAAACTGTCTCCGCCCAGCTTTCCCGACTGGTAAACCCCGCTGAATACCAGCCGATGACGCTGGTCAAATAACGACGTCGAGCGTTCCAGTTGCGGGAAGTAGCTGTCCTGCGGAGCCAGGGGCGACTGCAGGTCCGTCGAGTCGTCAATCGCATGCGAATAACTGTACGACGCCAGGAATTCATAGTGATTGCCAAAGCGCTTGCGCAGGTTGGTGGTGAAGCCGTTGTAAATCGAGCTGCCGTTGGAATAGTTGGCATCCATATCGCCGAAGGGCACGCAGTTTGCCAGCGTCGCGGCATTGCAGGCGGTGCTCAAGCCGTCGGCCTGCAGAATCTGCTGCGCCAGTTGCACACAAGGCGCGGCCGCGGTCGTCAACAAAGCCCCGGCAATCGAGGGATTCAGCCCCGAGGGCCGAAAGAAATTCACCAGCGCCGCCGAAACCCATGGCGCTCCGCTGGGATTGACCCCGCAAGGAGCCTGCCCCGTCCCGACCTCCAGCGGTCCCGCTGCCGCGTTGGATGTTGGATCGCTGAAAGCCGCCTGCCAGTTTTTTACCAGCAAGTCTCCGCGTACGGTGTTGGCATTGATCGGACGGTTCAGGTGTCGGCCGCCATTGAAGTTGTATGCGAGGCTCCAGGCGAAGCCGCCACCCAAATCCTGCTCGAAACTCAGATTCGCCTGTTGCGAATACGCATAAACGAAATTCTTGGCCTGCGGATAGCCGAACGGCTGAAATGCCAGCGGGAAAAATGTCGAAGGATTCAGGTAGCTCTGGTTCACGAACAGAAACGGATTGGCCGGAGAATTTCCAGTGAACGGCGCAGGATTGAATCGCTGTCCGCCTGCCTGATATCCCGGAACCGTCGGCAGGCAATCGGGTGAGTTCAAGATGCCCTGAAAAATGTTGGTTCCGTTCAAGCTGCCGGGTCCGGGCACCACCCCCGGGCTGCACGGGCTTCCCCCCGGAAACAGCAACTGCCCGCTCTTCGATCCGTCTGAAGCATCGCCCAGGAAATAAAGCCCGAGCAAAGGATGATCGTAAAATATGCCGTAAGAGGCGCGCAACACCGACTTTCCGTTACCCTTCGGGTCCCAGGCCAACCCAAGCCGCGGCTGCACATTGTTGGTATCGGTTTGAATTCCCTTCTGCAAGCCCAGCGAATTGTAAGCCGCCAGTGCCAACGGATCCGGCTGCGCAAACTGCGGCGGGAACTCCACGTCATAGCGCACTCCCAGATTCAACGTAAGGGTGGGCCATGCCCGCCATGAGTCCTGGAAATAAACCCCCAGCGGCTTGTTGGTGAACGTATCGTGAGGATTCCCGATCCCCTGAATAAAGTCCTGCGGGACCCCCAGGCCATACGATTGCAATCCGGATAGCCCAGGAATAATCTGCTGCAAGCTCGGCGGCAGGGAGCCGAAAATTGCGCTCGGGATTACCTCGCTTGCGGTGAGCGAGCCAAAATCATACACACCGCCGTAATTCACGGTGAACGTCGCCGTCACCGGAATATAGTTGAAGTCCACGCCAAACTTCATGCCATGCTGCCCCTTCGTCCACGAGAAGTTGTCGGTGAACTGGTAGCGCTGCTCTGTGCGCTGTATGAAAGAGTAAGGTTCGCGGCCAAAGTAAGCGTAGCCAGGAATATTTACAGCCACGTCCGACCCGCCGGGGGCGTTCGAGTAAAAGTAAGACAACCCGCGCCGCGCATACTGAAAGCGGAACTCATTGACCCGATCGTTGCCTATCGTCCAGGTGTCTTGAAAAATTCCGGCAGCGTCGCGATATGTCTGCTGCGAAGTTCTCGAATACGAATTCTGCCCGAAGGTCTGATTCTCGCCATTCACTTCGATGCCGGTCACGGTGCTGGGGCTGACATTCCCCCGCAGCGTGATCCGGTTGTTGCTGTTGATGTTGTGATCGATGCGCAGCGAATAAAGACTCGTGCCTTCAAAAATTGGAAAGTTTCCCAGCTGCGCGTTCAGCGTCTGAAACGACGAGGGCAACCCGTTGCATTGCGTATTGCCGGGGTTGCACGAACTCGGAAACTGAGTCAGCGGGCTGGTTCCGTTCGTGGGAGTCGGAATCACACCGAACTTCGCCAGCAACCCAAACGACTGCGGATACGATCCGTTCAAAGCAATGGCCGAAGAACCACCCGCCAGAAATGCGTATTGCTGCAAAAGAGGCGCGGGCAATCCCGGCGTACTCAGAAAGGCAGCCTGTTGCGGCGTGACTTGAATATTGAAAGTCCCCGGAGGCGCAAGTCCGGGAGCGAAGATGTTCGTCGCATCGAAAGGAACCAGTCCAAAATTGTCCTGGCCAATGCTGGCGAACCCTGTCTCATGTCGTCGCGTGACTTCGTATGCGAAATAATAATAAGTTTTATCCTTCTTGATCGGCCCGCCAAACGCTGTCCCAGCCTGCACCCGCGTGTAAGCCGGGTTGGAGACGTTGCTGAACGGATTCACTGCTTGGAAATCACGGTTTCGCAAATACCCATACACGTCGCCATGGAAATCATTCGACCCCGATCGGGTGATGATGTTGATCACGCCACCGGCGGCCTGCCCGTACTCCGCAGCGTAACTGTTTGTCACGATCTGGAATTCCTGCACCGCTTCCTGCGAGACCGTGGAGCGGACGCCATTGGTCGAGTTGTCAATCGCATTTGCACCATCCACATTCACCAGATTCGAGCGCGCCCGCTGCCCACTCATGTTCAGCCCCGACGTGGGAGCCGCTCCGATACTCGGAGCGTTGTCGCGCAGCACCTGCGAATCCGTCAATGCGAAGTTAATGTAGTTGCGGCCGTTGATGGGAAGGTTATCGATCCGCCGCTGCTCGATCGTGTCGGTCGTTGAAGTGCGGGTAGTTTCGATCAGCTCCGCCCCAGCACTCACATTGACCACTTCCTGCGCCCCCGCAAGCCCGAGCACGATTGGCAAATCCGCCGATTGCCCCACCGTGATGGCCACATTATCCACCTTTGCCTTCGCGAACCCCGCCGCCTCGACCGTCACCTGGTAAGTTCCCGGCGGCAGCAACAGGATGCCGTACTCGCCTTGGCCGTTCCCCGTACCGGCACGCTCCAACCCTTTCGCCAGATCGCGCACCGTAACCGTAGCGTCGGTCACCACGCTGCCCTTGGGATCTTTCACCGTGACGTGCAAGTCTCCGGTGGCCGCGCCTTGAGCAAAGCCGAAAGCGCTTAGCGCCAACATCAGGACGATCAGCGAGACGAGCTTCCGCATTGTCATAAAGTTTTTCTCCGGTACAGAGATAAAGAACGGGAAACAGCGGACAAAAGAGACGCGCGGTTTTTGTGGGCAGACGGCCACAGCCAGTCCGAATTCGTCGGCAGGCTTAGAAGCAAACATTTTCGAGAAGGCGCGTTCGGCTGCTTTGTACATCAAGCTGCAACCAGAAGCAAGCTGGATTACTCAAAGAGCATCGGGTTGGTTAGTGCAGTACAGGAATACCCACTTAGGCCGGACGCTTCGTCCGGGCGCGCACCGGTCGGGGATTCGCCCGGTAATCGTAGTTACCGCCCAGGTTACTTTCGTTTTGTGGCGCGGTGTAGGAAGGTGATGATTGTTTTGATAAATTGATCTTATCCGAGTGGCACGCGCTTGCGGGAGCAAGAGAACTCACCCTGATTATGGAGACGTTGATGTCACGGAAACGAAACGGATTTTCACTCATTGAGTTACTTATCGTGGTGGCGATTATTCTGATCATCGCCGCTATCGCCATCCCGAACCTTTTGCGGGCGCGTATTTCAGCTAATGAATCATCGGCAGCCAGCTCGGTTCGCACCGTAAACACAGCGCAAGTCAGCTTCTATTCCACCTACCCGGCACAAGGCTATTCTGCCAACGCGACCGCCATGGCTAACCTCGGACCGGGCGCCATCACCGGTTGTCCGGCTGGCGGACCTCTGGTCACCGCGGCTTGCCTGATTGACTGGAACCTTTCGCAAGCCACCACCATCGCTACCGCGAAGAGCGGCTTCTACTTCGGCGTGACCAGCACCTCGGCTGCCGCCCCTTACTTGCAGTACACCGTCAGCGGCGCAGCTGCTGCTTTCAACCAGACCGGGGTGCGCGGCTTTTGCTCGAACGAAGACGGCGTGATTCACTACAACGCGTCTTATAACGGCGCCCCCACGATCATAAAAACGGTTTGCGCCAGCGCAGTGTGGCCGCAGTTGCAGTAGCTTCGCGGTTCAACTACCTGAACGAGGCCCGCCAGAAATGGCGGGCTTTTCTTTATGGTTTCCGTAGGAATCTTCTGAAGTCCTGTGGGCTCAAGCGCTTCCATAGATGAACACCGGCAATATGTTCCACGTGGAACACTTCTTCACTCGTGCCGGCTTATGCCCGAGCTCTCTTCTTTCATGGTTTTCAATGCCCAAGCCATGCGGGGGGTGTTGTGGGCGATGCCGAAGCGCCCGCGGGCGTCTAGCAGAATCATTCCGCCATGTCCGTTCACGCGCGCATGCAGATAGTTGATCGCCTCTGCGGCCACCCACTCGGGCAAGTTCCCTGAGGCGACGCGGTCGGTGGCCCACTTGGCCAGGACCAGTTTCATGATGGGCTCGCCCCATCCTGTGGTCGAGCCGGCCGCGGTTTTGTTGTCGGCGTAGCATCCGCAGCCAATCAAAGATGAGTCTCCCAGACGACCGGGGGCTTTGTTGAGCGTGCCGCCGGTTGAGGTCGCGGCTGCGATGTTGCCTTTGTGGTCGAGGGCGACGGCGCCGACGGTGTCGTGCGAGAGGGTTGGAGCAAACAGATCGGGTTTCTGTTCCGCGGCATGCGCCTGAAATTCGCGCAGGCGCGCGACCTCGCGGGGAATGATGAGGTCTTCATTCTTGCACAGCTGGATGCCGTGCTCTTTCGCGAAGCGCTCTGCGCCTTCGGCTACGAAATATACATGCGGGCTCTCGCTCAGGATCTTGCGTGCGGCGCGTACTGGGTTGCGCAGGTGCTCGACGCAGCCGACGCCCCCGGCACGCAGCGTGGCGCCTTCCATGATGAGAGCGTCGAGCTGCACTTTGCCTTCGCGATTGAGAAAGCTACCGCGGCCGGCGTCGAAAGTGTCGTCGTCCTCCATGACCACGACGGCTTCCTCGACCGCGTCGAGGGCGGAGCCGCCGCGGTGCAGAGCTTGCCAGCCCGCGGCCATGGCGTGGCGCACTCCGTTGAGATGAGCTTCGACCATGCCGTCGGGAATGGCCCAGGCGCCGCCGTGGACGAGCAGAACGGGATCGATCGACACGGAAATCCTCCTGAAAATGACTGATCAGTCTAACACTGGCGCAGGGATTTTCGTGTAAGCATGGGCCATCCATAAGCGTGGCGGCTGAAGCCTTGGCTGATTCGCATTGCCGTGGCGCTGAAAGTGTGCGAGAGAAGCGGTCTTTCGCCCCGGTGGGGCTTATCAGCTTCTCACTCTTGACCCACGGCTTGCGCCGCAGGCTGCATTCTTACGCCGCTTCGCGGCTCGAGCCATTCCTGGTACGAGGCTGTTTTGTTCGGTGGCCGGCTTTTACGCTTTTTCTGACAGGAGCATTTGCTCGACTATTTCGGCCAGGACTCGGTAGCCGTCGGCGTCGATTGGGCCCTGGGTTGCAGCCTGAAATTTGCTGGTTCGCTCTTTTTGGTTCAGGTAATAGACGATGGCGGGAAGGACACGACGGACTTCGGCGCAGAGGGCGCGGAGGTGCATGAGGCCGTCCACGTCCAAATCGGACGACTGCAGTTGGGAAATCTCTCCGACCAACCGTTTGATCTCAGTCTTCCAGTGATCGAATTCGGTTTCATATTTCAAGAAAGACTCGGCGTCGCCGACGATCAGCAGTTCCAGGGTTTTCAGATCGGTCGGGGAGAGCGGCTTGCCTGACTTGAGTTTTGGCAGCAGCGAGCCGAAACCCATCGTGGACTGAAAGACTTCCCGCGCCTGGGCTTCGAGTTCTTCGACTTGATCGCCCAATAGCCCATAGTTGTCGCTGGTTTCAGCCTGGGTGCAGCGGGACGCCAGCGCCAGTGTTTTCTGAATGGTTTGGTTTACGGTTAGGGCATCGGCCATTGCAGTGCCTCTCTAATGTCGAAATAGTCTAGCATTTGGACAAGCGACAGCGGCCTGTTCCAAAACGGGAAGGCGTTACGGTGAACATTTTGCACGGGATTGATAAGGATTGCGAATAGAAAGTGCACAAGCGCGCATTTTGTTATTGACTCTCATTTTGGGCTGTACTAATCTCTGGCGCACTCCGGCTGCGCCACTCAGCCGTTGGTTTCTTTTTTTGCGTCCGCTTCGTCTGCTGTGCGCCACTGCGTCAGCAAAAGTTGCGTCGGGCGACCTCTGGGTTGAAGTCTAGAGGATTCCACCGGAGCTTGCATCCATGAACGGATGCGACTTCATGCGCTACTCGTGTGCCTGAAGCCGTCCACCGAAGAACCGTCCAGCCGCCGCGTTTTTGCGGGCCCACCTTTGTGGTCCGCGTGACGGAGAACTTCCCTGAAATTAAAACACCAGCTCCAGGCGCATTAAACCTGGCAGAGCCGGAGGTATAGGCAGCCAGGCGAAGGACACATTACGAAGGAGGAATCGTGATCAAAACAGCGAAACGTGCGACAGTTTTTGCGTTGGCGATGCTGTTCCTCGCGGGAATGGCATTGGCTCAAACCGATCCGGGAGTTCAGAGTGCGAGCCGCGGCACGGGCGCGACAATTATTACGACTGACCCGAACGGCTTCTTGCCGTTTTTTCAGGACGGTCAGAATCGCTTCAATGACATAGAATCAGTTTCCAACAGCCCGAGCAACAACAACGGCTTGGGACCGCGGTTCAACTCGAATCAGTGCAGTTCCTGTCACTCGCAACCTGCGGTGGGCGGTACGGGCGCTGCGGTCAACCCCCAATTCTCGTTTGCCGGCAGTCCAGTCGCGCCTAAGGACTCGACCCCGTATTTCATTACTGCCAATGGCCCTACCCGGGAGGCCCGGTTTCCGTTCTTCTTTAACGCGAACGGAGGGGTAAACACCGGCAATCCCAATGGCGGAGTGGAAGACCTGTTCACGGTCAGCGGCCGCTCTGATGCAGGCAGTTGCAGTCTGCAGCAGCCCAGTTTCAATGCTGCGGAGCAGGCGAACGACATCATCTTTCGCATTCCCACACCGGTGTTCGGCGCGGGCTTGATAGAGAACCTCGACGACTCAACCCTGCTGAAGAACCAGGTAAACAATCTCAACAACAACTTTGGCATTGCCGGTGCGTTCAACCATAACGGAAACGACGGCACCATCAGCCGTTTCGGCTGGAAGGCACAGAATAAATCGCTGCACATCTTTGCCGGTGAGGCCTACAACGTAGAGATGGGTGTCAGCAACGAGCTGTTCCCGCAGGATCGTCCACTGCCAGGCGAGGACGGCAATGGCGGTAGCGGGCTGACCGGGCTGCCGTCGAACTGCCTGAACCTCACTGGAACAGGGTACCCGGAAGACACGTCCAACCCAACGTCAACGCCGCAGGCGGCGGTTCTGGATGACGTCTCGGCGTTTGCCAACTTCATGCGGTTTCTGGCTCCCCCACCAACCGGAGGAGTGGTGCTGAACGGACAGCAAGTATCGGCCTCGACGATCGCGGCCGGCGCCTCGCTGTTCACCGCAATCGGCTGCGCGACCTGCCACAATTCGACGCCCGGCACGACGCAAGTATCGAACTTCGTTCCTGCGTTGAGCGGCGCCCCGGTGAATGCGTTCTCTGATATTGAGATCCATCATATGGGCACGGGTCTGGCGGACAACGTTTCGCAGGGCGGCGCCGGTGGCGACCAGTTCCGCACGGCTCCGTTGTGGGGTTTGGGACAGCGAATCTTCCTGCTCCACGATGGGCGCACCACGAATCTGAATGCGGCAATTGAAGCTCATCAGGGCCATGGCAGCGAAGCCACCAATGTCGAGGAGAACTTCGACAACCTGAGTCAACAACAACAGCAGGAAATTTTGGACTTCCTGCGGTCGTTGTAGTGGTGGGATTCTGGCGGGGCTCGAGGGGGTCTCGCCAGAGTTTTTTCGGGGGGCGCACGGGCGCGGACGCCCGCGTCTACATTTGAAGGGAGAAGTATGCGCTGTGTAGTTTTGCGTTTTTTAGGTCTTGGGTTGTTTGTATCTTTCCTGGCTTGGGGGCAAAGCGCGCAGAGGAACGGCGGGGACTTTTCCAACGACACTCACCCCGTGACGAAGGTGCCGACTGGGGTCATTCTGGTGAAGGGAGCGTGGTCGAGCGCGAGTGATTCCGTGACGCCCGTCCCGGAGGACGGAAGCGTGACCAACAACGTCTTCCGCGATCAGTATTTTGGAATGACCTATGCTCTGCCCAGGGACTGGACGGAGAAATATAAGGGGCCGCCGCCTTCGGACAGCGGCCGCTACGTGTTGGCGCAGATCACGCCCGGAGACTCATTCAAAGGACCGGCTCGCGCGAGCATTCTGATCACCGCACAGGACATGTTCTTTACGCCGCTGCCTGCGACCAACGCACAGGAACTGATCAACTATACGAAGAACAATTTGCAGGCCGACTACAAATTGGAGCTGCCGCCTACGCAGACCAGGATTGGCGGGCGGCCGTTTACGTTTTTTGCTTATTGGTCTCCGGTGGCGGAGCTGCATTGGTATGTGGCGGCCAGCGAAATCCGCTGCCACGCTGTGGAAATTGTGCTGAGCAGCCGGGACACGAAGCTGCTGGAGAGCCTGATGCTGGACATGAGCAAGATGGAAGTGCCGGCGGAAGCCAGTCCCACGGCCGGGACTGGCGGGGGCGATGTGCCGGTTTGCATCAAGGACTACGCGAGTGGCGAGAACGTGATTGCGCGGGTTGATCCGGTCTTCACCGAGCACAGGTTTAATCCGGTTCCGGTGCGGATCATCATCGATAAGGAAGGCAAGGTAAAGCACATCCACTTTCTTAGTGCATTTCCGGATCAGGCGAAAGCCATCACCGATGCCTTCAAACAATGGAAATTCAAGCCGTATCTGCGGGACCGGAAGCCGGTGGAAGTGGAAACCGGAATCATGTTTGGACGCGGGTTGCGTCCGGCGACGGGGAATGCTTCGGTTGAGTGATTTGGGTTCGGTTGGCGCTTGTAAAACGCTCTGAGCCATGAGTGAGGTTTCGGACGGGACTCGGAATTATTCTTTCGCCCCGCTGGGGCTTTCTGTTTCCCGCACTATTCCCCACGGCTCACGCCGTGGGCTGCATTCTGTCGCCGCTTCGCGGCTAACAGCAGGAGGTTTTGCTCTATCGTATTGCTCCCGACGTCGAGCAGACACGACTTTCTCGTTGGATATCAATTTCAAATTGGCAGTGCACAGGCGTGGACATCTGCGCTTCCATTCTAGTAGTCGATTCCCTTTAGAAAGTCTGGGGATTGTACGTATTGGAAGCGTCTGGGGTCGTTCTTGACCAGGGAATCGGCGTACTGGTTCCAGACGGTGCCGTGGGCTCCGGTGGTGTTGTCCTGCACCACAGTCTGGTCGAGAAGGTAGTTGGAGAAGTTCTGATTGCTTCGGGCCTGGGTATCCCAGCGGGCTTCGACGCTGGCATTGTGGGCGTCCTCGGCTGCGTGGGCGGCGTCGGCCTGGGCTTTGGCGTTGGCTCCGATCTGATGGATTCTGCCGATTTCGGCCTGCGTCTGGGATTGGATCACGGCGCCGTTCTGTCGCCAACTGTTGGCGATGGCGGTTATGGTGGGCCACTCTTGATCCGCGAGCTGCTTGGGCAAGATTCCCTGATTTATCGTTATGGCCCAACTGCCGCCGGTGATGGGCCGGAGTGCCGAGACCAGAAGGCTGGACGCCATGAGGCCCTTGCCGTCATGGGAATCGATGTCCGCCATCAGCAGAACGGCATCGGTGACTTGCGGCGGGGATGGTGGCATCCTTTTCGCGCTGATGATGTTGATGGTGGGAATGGGTTGGCCCTCCTTTTGATGAACTTGTTTCACGACGGCCAGGAACGCCTGCACCAGATCGCCGCCGGAGGGATAGGCGGTGTACTTCCCAGGCAAAGGCCGTCCACTCCTGAGCGCCATCTGAGTTTGCGGACTGCGCGGGTCCATGATGGGGAGATAGATTCCCAGGTGGATTGATTCTCCCTTGGGACCGGCTGCGTTGACGCCGCCTCGGGCGGCGCTGGTGATTTGCCAGCCTGTAGGGAGGTCGATGCTACCGCTGCCGTCGGGGAAGGGAGTTTGGCGCATGGGCGGGACGGCGGCAGACTGGGCTGGAGTCGCTGGCTGGGCGGAACTCGCGTGCCACACTTCATTGAGCTTTTTGAGCATGGGGTTGGCAGTCGTGCCGAATCGCTGGGCGTCGTCGAAGATTAGCGCCCCGGCTGGTTGGCTGCCGCTGGGCATAGAGACGATTGCCATGCCGGCGAGATGTTTTCCGGCTTGCGTTTTTGCGGTCACGGTGAAAAAGGTGGCTACCGAGTCTCGGCCGCCGGCCTGAAAGAATCTTCCGATCTGGGGACGCTCGCCGAAGCGGCTGTGGGCATTGCGCAGGATTGCGCCCATGGCACCTTGCATTGAGGTCTGGCCGGTAACGGGTCCGTAGACGATTTGGCCGCCGCCGGGATTGTCGATGGTCTTCAGGCCGTCTTGCGCGTAAGCTGCGGCGCAGAGCAAAAGTAAGGTGAGCTTCGCGAGGAGTTGGATTTTAGGGCGGGACATGCGCTCTCCTGATTGTGGTCTTCAAACAGATTGCGAGATTCTCGGACGGAGAATCTGGGGAGGGATGACCAGTCAAGAGTAGTCATTCGGAATGCGTTGTCAAGCGGAATTGCTCTGCGGATTGATTGGTAACGTCAAACAGCGGACAGGAGTGTCCGCTCTACACGGGCTTAGGCGGCCTGGCCTTTGGCGGCGGCGCGGTCTACCAGTTCGGTTCTCGTCCAGGTGTAGCGGATGCGGTGGATTACGGTGATGGTGGACAATACCGCGATGATCCACAGTACCGGGGCCATGCGGTTGAAGAGGGCTCCGATGATTACCAGCACCAGGCGTTCGGGGCGCTCCATGAAACCTACGCGGCAGGAGCCGATGAGCGATTCGGCGCGGGCGCGGCTGTAGCTGACCATGATGGCGCTGATCATGACGATCGCGGTGAGCACGACGTAGAAGAAGCGGTCGCCGCGAGCGTAAAAGACCAGCAGTCCGAGAAATTGGGAAGCGTCGCTGTAGCGATCGACTACGGAGTCGAAGAAGCCGCCGAAGCGGGTAACGCGATTGCTGGCTCGGGCTACGGCGCCGTCGACCAGGTCGAAGAAACCTGAGCCGATGATAACCAGCCCGGCGTAGCGGAACAGGCGAGCCTGATTGTCGCCGTTAGCGTATCCAAACAGAAACGCGGCGATGATGTTGACCACCAGACCCATGAAGGTGAGCACGTTTGGGTTGACGCGGGCGAGGGCAAGCCAGCGCACAATGGCATCCAGGAGGACGCCGCAGGCGCGTCCGAAGGCGCTGGTCCAGGTTCGGTAGGTCCGGGCTGACCCGGCCCGGGCGGCACCGGTTCTGCTGGCGTCGCTCACCCGGCTGCGGCCTCGTCGTGTATGGTGCTCAATTTCAGGATTTCCATTTCACGCTTGCCGTTGGGCGTGACTACGATGGCAGTGTCGCCGACTTTCTTGTTTAGAAGGGCGCGGCCGATCGGGGAGCTGGTCGAAATCTTTCCGGCGGGGAAATCGGCTTCTTCGCTGGTTACCAGTTTGTATTCGACTTCTTCGTTTTTGTCGTTATCGTGAACCCGGACGGTCGATCCCAGCCCCACCTTGTCGCGGGGAATGTTGTCCATGTTGATGAGGGAAAGGTCGGCAATGCGTTTGCCGAGTTGACGGAGACGGGCCTTGACGAATTCCTGGCGCTGCTTTGCCATGTGATATTCGGCGTTTTCGCTGAGGTCTCCCAGGGCCGCGGCTTTCTTGATTTCCTTGGGGAGTTCGTGGACCAGTTCGTGTTCGAGCTGGTTCATTTCGTCCTGCAGCTTGCGTTTGATTTGCTCCGTCATGCTGGGAGGGATTATAAACCTAGCGCGGGCGCTCGGCTCGGGCGCTTGGGGAAAGGCCGCATGCTAGAGGGAAGTCGAACGGGAAATTCAAAAGTGGAAGCCTTAGGCTTGGAATTCGGAAGCTTCGGGGAATCGCAGATTCGACTTGGACAAGGCTTTGGTGAGCAGCTCCTCGATGAGCGGCTCTTCGCAGTTCTTTGCCATGGCCAGTTCGCTGACCAGGAGGTAGCGGGCCCGTTCCAGCATTTTCTTCTCGCGGAAGGAAAGCGCTTTGGACTGGTTCAGCACCAGCAGGGCTTTTAGCACATTGGCGACTTCCAGCAACGAGCCGGTACGCATCCGCTCGGAATTTTCCTTGAAGCGGTATTTCCAGTCGGTGTTGTTGTCGCAGGCTCCATCTTCAAGAAAATCCACGATTTTCTGGATTTCGCCGTTCTTAACCACCCGCCGCAGACCCACGGTCAAAACGTTATGGAAGGGCACCATGACTTTCAGGCTGCTGGACTTGATCTTGAGCAGATAGAAGTTTTCCACGCTCTCGCCGATAGTGCGGCTGCTAATTTGCTCAATAATTCCGACGCCATGATTGGGGTAGACGACCTTGTCGCCTATGTGGAAATTGCCATCGCCATTCAGCATGAAAAATCACCCACGGACAGAGGAGGGAATGCGAGGAACAACACTGCATGAGTCTACCCGAATTGGGACGGAAAGGCAATCTGTCGCGGGTTCTGGTCGCTTCCTCTCGAATGAACTACATGAGGACTCGACGTGACAGAAACGCGATGTGCGTTGCACCGGTCGAAGAACCTTCGTAAGTTGTTCATTTTCCAAGTTGGTTGACTGCATTACTCCCCGAGCCACGCGCCGTAGGGTTTCAGCGACTCCACGTGGGCGAAGATAATCTTCATGGCGGCGGTAATCGGAATGGCGAGCAGGAGCCCCATTGCCCCCCACAGCGCGCCCCAGACCAAGAGACCCATGGTTACTGCTAAAGGATTCAGTTGCAGACGCTTACCGAGGAATCGAGGGTAGAGCAGATTGAGAGCGATGAGATGCAGGCCAAGCACCGTGGCGACGATGATCAGGACATCCTGGGAGTCGGCATGGCCGAGTCCTACAAAGATCGGCGGCACCAGGGCAAGCAGCATGCCCATATAAGGAACCAGACTCAGGAATCCGCTGACGAAACCGGCGAAATAGAAGAATGGAAGATGAAGCATCCAGAAGACGGCGGTGCTGACTGCCCCCACGAATAGCCCGATCAGCACATTTCCCACCATGAAACTACGAACCATGGCTGAAATCAGGCCGAGCGTGACATAGGCAGTATGGCGGTTTTCCAGAGGAAACAGCATGACGGTGGCCGAGCGCACGTGCTGTTGCCAGGTCAGCATGAAAAATACCAGAAAGGGCACGAACGAGACCGCCAGAATAGCTGCGCTTGCTGAGCCGAAGCCTCGGGTCAGAATGTCGGTCCAATCGGTTGCAGGTCGGACGCTCACGACGCCTTTTTCATGCTCCGGAGGCAACACCTCGAAGCGTTCCGCGTTCTTGCGGAATAGCAACGCCTCCTCGCGAACCTTGTTGGTGTATTTCGGGAGATCCTGCAGCAGCGTGGTCGCCTGATTGTAGGAATAATAAACAACTCCGCCAAGTGCCGCCAGCAACAGGAGGATCGCGATCGCCGCCGCCAAACTGCGCGGGAAACGAAGATATGTCAGCAGGTCGACGATCGGTGCCAGAATGAACGCCAGCAGCACGGAAATCAGCATTACCGCCAGCACCGATTCGCCGTAGTAGCAGAGCGCGAAGATTCCGGCAATTCCGATGATGTTCATCGACCAATGAGGACGCACCTTGGCCGCGGGCACGGCTAAAACCGGAACTGACGTCGTCGTGGCCTGCACTTCACCGGTCGCCATTCCAGCATCGTAATCTATTCTTTGGTTTTTCCGCTGGGACTTTATAATTTGCCCGTGCCCTCAGAACCAACCCACTCTCAGAACCCATCCCACCCGCGAGTACTTGGTTTGGACGTTGGCTCTAAGCGGATTGGCGTGGCCATCTCCGACCTGCTTGGCATTACGGCTCAGGGGATCGAAACCATCCACCGCCAAAACAAGCGGCTGGATTTCGGAGAACTGGAAAAGGTCATCCGCAAATACGAAGTGACGGAGGTCGTGGTGGGCTATCCGCTGCGCATGAGCGGAGCCGAAGGCATTCAGGCGGAGAAGATGCAACGCTTCGCCGAAGAACTGCGCCAGCGTTTTCCGCTGCCGGTGCATCTGTGGGACGAACGTCTGAGCTCCGCCCAGGCCAACCGCCTGCTGCGCGAGACGGACATGTCGATCAAGCGCCGCGGCCAGGTGGTGGACCAGATGGCTGCTGTCCTGATCCTGCAAAGTTGGATGGACGCGAGGAGCGGCACTTAGCAGTCGGCTGGGCAGTTTGGGCCTCGCTTATAAGGTGACCAACGGCTAACGACCATCGGCCAACGACGCATCCCCCCGCCTCATCTAAACTATTCCTAACGTGCGCTACGTTTTCACACTGATTCTCCTTGCTGCCCTCGGCTGCGGGGGATGGCTGGCTTGGACGCTGATGCAGCCGGTGACCCCGGCGGGGCAGACGTTTGTGCTTTTGCATCCGGGATACTCCACGCGACGGATCGCGGCCGAACTGCAATCCGCCGGCGTGATTCGCAGCGCCGATGCGTTTGTCGTGTGGCACTACCTTCGCCACAAGCATTCGTTGAAGGCTGGGGAATATCTTTTCGACAAACGTGCGACGTCGATTGATGTCCACAAACGGCTGGTGCATGGCGATGTTTATTTCCACACGGTCGTGATTCCTGAAGGCTTCAACATGTTCGACATTGCGCAGGCCATACAGAACGCCGGCCTGGGTTCGAGCGAGGAATTCCTTAAAGTCGCGACGTCCGATACCGCGCTGATTGCCGATCTCGCTCCAGACGCGAAAAGTCTGGAAGGATATCTGTTTCCGAATACCTACGAGTTCACCCGCATGCAAACCATGCAAGAGATAGCGGCGGCGATGGTGAAACAGTTCCGCCAGGTTGCGAAAGAGATTGGCTTGACCACGGATTTACAGGAGAACGCCGCGCAGCCGAACAATGTTCAGCCGAGCAGTGTCCAGCCGAACAATGTGCAGCAAGCCGTGATCGTGGCATCCATCATCGAGAAGGAAACATCTGCCCCGGAAGAACGGCCGTTGGTGGCGAGTGTGTATTACAACCGGATGGCGCGGCATGGCGCGTTGCAGGCTGATCCCAGCATTATTTATGCCGAACTGCTGCAGGGGAGCTACAGCGGCGCGCTTCATCATGCCGATATGCAGTTCAACTCTGCCTACAATACCTACACTCATGCGGGACTGCCCCCGGGGCCGATCGGCAATCCCGGAAAGACCTCGCTCGAAGCGGCGATGCACCCGGCGGATACGGATTACTTTTACTTTGTCAGCAACGGAAACGGACATCATCGCTTCGCCCACAGCCTGGAAGAGCACAACAAAAACGTGGCCGCATACCGGAAAGTGATGACTGGGAAGTAGTGGGGATAGGCTTCAGGCTCTAGGCGGCAGGTCTTCGGTTTCACGCTGCCGGGAGAGCGCGGAATGCCTTCATCAATCCGTTTAGCAGGCGACCTTCTGCCGACTGAGATAAAAGGTCTTCGCACTGCGGGCGAGTCAAGTAGCCCAAACCATCCGCAATCATGATCTGTGTTTCCACCCCAAAAAGAGACCCTTTTGCATTGCTCAGAAAGTGGAGCAGCTCTTTGTCTGAAGAACGGCCCTTGCCTTCGGCGATGTTGCTTGCGATCGAGACAGCTGCTTTTCTGAGTTGGCTGGTTAGGCCGTAAGTTTCTTCTCTGGGAAATTCACGGGTCAGACGGTATACATCCTGGACCAGACCCATTGCTTTCTGCCAAGCCTTCAAGTCTCGATAGGTACCACTCATGGACACCTCACTCGGTAACAATAAATAGCAATCTGTAGCTGAGCCTGTGATAGCCGTCACTTCAGCACAACGATAGCTCGTATATCATTCCCAACGTGGGCTACCTTGGAGGTTTTCAGCCGGGTAAGGACACAAGTGCCCCGGTTGTTCCTGACGCCTAAAGCCTAAAGCCTGACCTGGCACCCGACCCTGAATCCTCTGCTTCGGTATACTCATCTCTTTGACACCGAACCAAAGCCGTCTCATGTCTTTTTTCTATCGCCATCGAGTTGCGTTCATCTTCCTGATCATTCTGCCGCTGACGGGCTGTTTGTTCCGATCCCGCAAGGTTGAGCCGCCGTTTAACTCGGTCCAACTTAAAACCGCGAATCAGCAGGAACTTATCGACTACATCAATACGCAAGCCGCCGCCATTCAGTCTATGCAGGCCACGGTCGACATTGACACAACGGTGGGCGGGGTTAAGAAAGGCAAGGTCACGGATTACCAGGAAATCCGCGGGTACGTGCTGGCGCGCAAACCGGCGATGCTGCGGATGATCGGGTTGATGCCGATAGTGCGCAACAAAGCCTTCGACATGGTGAGCGACGGCCAAGGGTTCAAGCTCTGGATTCCTCCGAAGAACCGCTTCGTGGTAGGCCGCAACGATGTGGAAACCCACAATCCGGGGCAACCGCTGGAGAACTTGCGCCCGCAACATATTTACGACGCGATTTTGCTGCGGCGCGTCGATCCCGAGAACGAGATTGCGGTCCTTGAAAACGATACTGAGCTGGTAACTGAAATCAAGAGTCACAAAGTCTCGCGCGCAGACTACGTCATTGATGTCATCCACAAAGGGGAAAACGGATGGGCGCTTTCCCGTAAGATCATCTTCAGCCGTACTGACTTGCTGCCTCATCGCCAGTTGCTCTACGACGCTCAGGGGAATGTTACGACCAACGCTCTTTATGGCAACTATAAAGAGGACAATGGCGTCGAATTTCCCTGGCAAATCGAGATCGCGAGGCCGCAGGAGGAGTACGACATTACCCTGAATATCGTAAAACTGGACCTGAACCAATCGCTTCCGGATGACAAATTCACACTCGAGCAGCCCGAGGGGGCTGAGGTGATCCACCTGGACAAGCCAAAGGATCACGCGGCGTCGGGCGAAAAGTAAAATCAGCAGTCAGCACTCAGCCTTCAGGGCCACGGCAAAACGTCGTTGAATACTTAGTGCTGAATGCTGAATGCTGAATGCTGAGCGTTAGATGCTTCCTATGATGAACAAGATGATTGTCGCGAACCTGGTACATCGGCCGCTGCGTTCCCTGATCAGCATCGTGGCGATTGCGTTGGAGGTGACTCTCATTCTGCTGATCGTCGGACTATCGCTGGGGATGTTGAATGACTCCCGAGCGCGACAGGCGGGCATTGGCGCGGATGTGATTGTGATGCCTCCAGGCTCATCATTCATCGTGGGGCTGACCGGTGCGCCGATGTCGATCAAAGTTGGTGGCATTTTGGCGAAATTGCCCCACGTAGTAGCGGTGGCGCCCGTGGTGACCCATGTTTCCGCGAGCGGTGCGTTGGAGGTGATCGCGGGGATCGACTTGAAAAGTTATGAAAGCCTTTCCGGGCCGTTTCACTACCTGGACGGCGGGCCGTTTATAGGGCCGAACGACGTTCTGGTGGATGATCTGTTTGCCCGGTCCAAGCACGTGGGCGTCGGCGACACGATTGAGGTGCTCAACAATAATTTTCGCGTGGCCGGCATCGTGGAACAAGGAAAAGGAGCACGGAAGTTTTTGCAGATCGGGGTTCTGCAAGATCTGATTGGAGCCAAAGACAAGGCATCGATCTTCTACCTGAAGCTCGACGATCCCGGCAACGCCGATGCGGTGGTGGAGGAGATCAAGAAGGTTCCGGGGATGGAGAAATATGTTGCGACTTCGATGGCCTACTACTTGTCGATGATGACTCCGAGCAACTATCCGGGACTGTCGACTTTTATTAACGTGGTAATCGGCATCTCCGTGATCATCGGGTTCATTGTCATCTTTCAGGCAATGTATACGGCGGTGATGGAGCGCACGCGCGAGATCGGAATCTTGAAATCGATGGGCGCATCGAAACTTTATATTGTGAATGTGATCTTGCGGGAGACGGTGCTGCTGGCGATCGGGGGAATCGTCGTGGGGATCGTCTTCAGTCTGGTGGTGCGGCTGGGAATCGTTCATCGGCTGCCGACGCTGCCGGTGGTGGTGACGGGCGGTTGGATGTTGCGTTCCGCGATCATCGCCATTGTGGGGGCGATTGCCGGGGCGCTGTATCCGGCGTACAAGGCGGCGCAGAAAGATCCAATTGATGCGCTGGCTTATGAGTGATGGAGGCTGCAACGCAGTGACTTTACACTGAATCTGGCATCGTTCTTGACACCGCTCTGGCGGCAAGACCAACAGGTAGAACGACTTCGTTGACAATATCCTCCGCCGTACGTTATCTTTAAGACTTTGCAGGTCCTGCGGTTGCCCGCCTGATAGCCCTGCGCCTTCGGCGCTCACTGGGTGCTCAGCGGTCTTCTTTGCGTTTTTTTATTTCTAGGGAGATTTGCATGTCAACCTATTTCCCCAAAGCGGGGGAAATTGTGCGCAAGTGGTACGTCGTGGATGCGGACGGGCAGACGCTCGGCCGGCTTGCGTCACAGGTCGCCCGCATTTTGATGGGTAAGGAAAATCCACAGTACACGACCTTTCTCGATACCGGCGATCATGTGATCGTGATCAATGCCGAGAAGGTGAAGACGACCGGCTTTAAGGCGGAGCAGAAGGTGTATCAGCATTACACCGGCTATCCGGGCGGATTGCGGACCGAGGAATTTCGCAAGCGGTTCGAGCGCAAGCCCGAATCGGTGATTGAGGCTGCGGTGTTGCGCATGCTGCCCAAATCGAAATTGGGACGGCAGATGATCAGCAAGCTGAATGTGTATCGTGGCGAGAAGCATCCGCACGAAGCGCAGAAGCCGCAGGCAAAGGCGCTCGAAGTCAGGGTGTAGAGTTTGGTTGTACGCGCGAGATCCTTCACCGGCTTGACGCCGGTTCAGGATGACGTCAAGTGCAAGAATTTTGGAAAGGGTGAAGCACCTGGGGTTAGCTGAATGCTGACAGCTGAGTGCTGAATGCTAATCAATGGCAGAGCTAGTGCAATATTACGGTACGGGACGCCGCAAGTCGGCGATCGCGCGTGTCTATCTGCGCCCGGGCAGCGGCGAGTTCAAGATTAACGGGCGCGCTTTTGAGGAGTACTTCGTGACTCCGGCACAGCGCTCGGCTGCCAAGCAGCCGCTGCTTTCAACCGAGACGGCGGCCGCGTTCAATGTGGTCGCCCGGGTTTCCGGCGGTGGCGTGAATGGCCAGGCTGACGCGGTGAAGCTCGGCATCGCTCGCGCGCTCATGCTGTTCAATATTGAGTTGCGCAAGAAGCTAAAGGCCGAAGGCATGGTCACTCGCGATTCGCGTGGCAAAGAGCGCAAGAAGTACGGTCAGAAGGGCGCGAGAAAGCGGTTCCAGTACAGCAAGCGCTAGAGTCTCTCGCTGGCCGTTTGTCGTTGGTCGTTCGCGACGGCGGTTCGGCTGACGACGAACGACCAAAGACGAGCGGCAGTTTTTTTGAGGTGTTCAATTCTTCCTGTGCCTCGCGGCGCGGGGACGGGAATGGCAATCCGGGGCAGCCTCAGGGTGAGCGCCGGATGCAGACCAAATGAGGAGGTTGATTGGCTAATATCACCATGAAGGAGTTGCTCGAAGCGGGCGTCCACTTCGGGCACCAGACCAAGCGCTGGAATCCCAAGATGAAGGAATTCATCTTCGGAGAGC
>DATNHO010000203.1:0-5863 GCA_035604895.1 Terriglobales bacterium
GCATAAGGAATGATGCACTGCTCGGTGCGCCGGAAGTCGTAGTTGAACAGATCCTGGAACCACATCCCGGCGATGAACAGGAAGTTCCACCGGTCCTGCCGCCGCTTCATCACGTCGTCAATCGTCCGGTCCGGACCGACCTTGCCGTAGTTCCGGCCCGTGGCGTTGAAGTTCTTGTCGAACTTCTTGAGCAGGTCCGTCATCTTGAAGTGGGTAGGCGATTGGAACGAATCGTAGTTCTTCATCAAGCACAGCGCCATGCCAAACGCCGTCCAGAATTTCGAACGGGCTGCGTCGTTGACTTTGGCGATGTCTTTCGCCAACTGATCACCCTTCAAGAACGCGGTCACGGGTACCGCTTCCTTGGTTTCCTTATCGATCATCATGGCCATGCCCGTGCCGCAATTGGGATGGCATCCGCAAGAGAGTTGTCCCCAGTCGTTATTGGCGTCCTGGGAGTGCAGAACATCGGCCCAGTCGGAGAAAGTGCTCATGAAACTGATGGGGAACCAATCGCGCGTTGGCTCGCCGAAGCCGGTTTGATTTTTTACATCGTGGGCCAGGTGCGCCAGCGTGTAGCGTTGCGCCTGGCGGCGTTCGTCGGTGATGGCTTCGTCGCGGCCGGTGAACGACACCGGTTGGAAGCTGAGGAAGCCGATCTTCTTTGGATTGTCCAGGGCGAACTGGATGATTCTTCCTACCTGCTCGTTGTTGATGCCGTTGATAAGGGTGATAACGGGAACGATTTCGCAGCCCGCACGATGCAGGTTGTCGATCGCTTTCAGTTTTACGTCGAACAGGTTGCCGACGGCGCGATGATCGTTGGCGGCGTTGCCGATCCCGTCAAATTGCAGGTAGGCGTAACGCACGCCGGCTTCAACCGCTTGTTCGCAGAATTCAAAACTCTTGGCGAATTCAATTCCGTTGGTTGCGGCCTGCACGCTGTTGTATCCCACTCTGCGCGCGTAACGAACCGCGTCGAGGAAGTACGGCGAGAGCGTAGGCTCGCCACCGGAGAACTGCACCGACATCTGCCGCTTCGGCTTTACCGTTATGGCGTTGTCGAGCACCGTCTTGATTTCTTCCCAAGTGAGTTCGTGGACGAAGCCAACCTGGTTCGCGTCCATGAAGCAGGGATCGCACATCATGTTGCAGCGATTGGTGAGATCGACGGTGAGCACCGCGCCGCGTCCGTATTTCACGGTCGAAGAGCCATGATGGTGCAGATGTTCGTCGCTGTGCGCGCGGATGTCGCGGCCGGGGAAAACTTCTTCGAGGTGGCGTGTGAATTCCGTGTCAATCGACATCAAGTCTTCGAAGTGCCCGTGCTTGGCGCAGTCTTTGACCATCCAAATTTTGCCGTCGCGTTCGACGATCTGGGCCTTGACCTCACCCACTTTTTCGTTCATCAGCACATCGACTGGCAGATGGCCGTCGAGAATCTGTTGACGGATTTCCGGCACGCACTTCGGACAAAGCGAATCGGTCGTGCGCGGCCAGCCCAGCGGCGGCTTCGATTTTTCCCAGGATTTAAGCAGGGGCTTGTCGGACCACTTCGGGATCGGCGACGTGTTCGGAGCAACGCGGTTGAGACGTTCAAAAACTGCCCATGCGCCGGTGGCGGCAATGGTCACGGCCTTCTCGACATATTTAATCGGCTTGTGCATTCTGCTCTCGCTTTCCTCAACTCGGGAGTTAGAACTGTCCCCGTAGTTCCTCGTAAGTCCCGCGTACGTTCCGCTTCCGGGAACCCAGGTAAATAGACTTGTCCACGAAGAAACCTGGAAGTTTCAATGCGTGGAGTTGGTCACATTGATGCTATTGAATCCGTGCCATTTAGGCACGCAGAAGGCAATGAAGGGGAGAAAATCGGGGTCAAGCGGGGAATTGGGGGATTTTATGGGGGTAAGTCATTGAAAAGGCAGGGACGTGGCGCAGCCTCGTGAGTAAGGAATGGACGCCGCCCTAACCTGGGCCACGCGCGAGGTCGGCCGTGGCGAGGACGTAGGTCGTCTGCTTATCAAGCTTGATATTGAAGCGCTTGGAAGTTAGGGTGACGGCTCCGTCACCATTGCGCGTGGACTCTATATTTTTCATCAAGACGTGGTGTTTGGAATTGTCTGACGCCGGCGCGGCGCCCGTGTCAGAGCCTGGAAATGGCGGTGAAGTCGGTTTCCTCGGGTCGGGGGAGTTGCCGGGCCCATTCCAACGTTTCGACGGGCGCACGCTGCCATTAGCGTCGTCCGGTGGGCCAGACGACAGATCCCCCGGCATCATCCGGCGATATTGATCCGCCGGCGTCGCCACCGGGTAATACCAAGCCGTCAAGTAAACCTTGATCGGCGCTGATCCATTTGTCCACTGCGCCGAGTCCATGCGAATGGCAAGGCGGGATGGGTTGGTTGCAGACTTCGCCGCTGACTCGGTAACTTCTCCGGATAAGATGGCGTGCTGCGGAACCACCACGCCACCGACTAGGGTGGCGACTGTAAGTTTGGCCTGGACCTTGGTTCCGACGGCAGTTTTACCGGCAGCCACTTTTTGCCGCATGTTCACAGGAAACTCGAGCCCTGCCGGGAGACTGCGCGCCGCAGGGGTCGTTTGACTGAGCAACACGTGGCTGAGCAACAATGTGGAGCCCAGAACGACCGTTAACACCGCGTGTCCCAAGGCGATCGCTTTGCTGAACGGTTTGCTGAACATCTGTGCGCCCTCTCTGCCGTTTGACGGACCGGCCACCGCTTTAGAGCGCGGAAAACCATTCCTTGGCTGCTGAAAAAGCAGCTACTGAAATGCAGGATGCTGAAACCAGTTTCGTATCAAGGGCATCGCTTTAGCGATGCCGGCTCTTCGAAATCATCCGCCCCTCTTAGAGGCGGGGAATCGAAAATCGACTCTTCCGCAGCCTGTTCGGAACTACCAAATTTACGTCATTGTACTCGTTTTTCGGAGCGGTTCGAAAGCCGCGCCTTCAAAACCAAAGCGGAAACCTGGGTTTTGCCACGAACACCCGAATGCGTGAAGTGGTGATGGCAATCCGCCGCAGCTTCGATCCGGACGCGCCCTGGAGCGGCAGATTACTGGACAGATAGCTCTCATCATCCCCTTTTCCTCACCTGTCAACGTCAATCAGCTGATATCCACAGCTTTTCCGTATCCTGAACGCCCCTGCTATCTTCCCCTCAGCCCCTTCCACCCTCATAATCACTACGGGACCAGTGTGCGCCCCCAATGACCGCGACTTCTTCCGACAACTTCAAAGAGACCCTCAAGCAGCAGGCGGATATCGTCCGCATCGTCGGCGATTACGTCAAGCTAAAGAAAGCGGGCGCTCAGAACTTCTCTGGGCTGTGTCCGTTTCATGCCGAGAAGACGCCTTCGTTTTCAGTGCATGCCACGCGCCAGTTTTTTCACTGCTTTGGCTGCGGAGAGTCGGGAGACGTCTTCACCTTCATCCAGAAGGTCGAGAACATCACCTTCCCGGAAGCCATTCGCCTGATCGCGCAGAAGCTCGGCATACCGATGCCCAAGCTCACTTTCTCCAGTCCGGCGGAGGCGCGCGACGCTCAGGTTCGCATGGCGCTCGTCGATGTGCATGTGCGCGCCGCCGCGTTTTTCCAGGAATGTCTGCGGCGTCCCGAAGGCGCGAATGCCCGCGAGTACCTCAAAGGCCGTGGACTCGATGACGAGACCATCGTTCGCTTTCGCATCGGCTACGCGCCCGATTCCGGCTTCCTGCTGCGCGACGCGCTGCGCCGCGAATTCGATGAGGAGTTGTTGCGCGAGAGCGGGCTGTTTTCGTGGAAAGAAAGCTCTGAAACCAGCTCTCAGCTCGCAGCTCGCCGCTCTCAGGAAAAGCAGGTCCTTCGTTCCGCTCAGGATGACAATGCGGTGGAGACCTCCAACGCGAACGGCGAACAGCCGACCGCCAATAGCGATCCCTCGCAGCTCGTAGCTCGCAGCTCACAGCCCGCCGCCATCTACTCCAAATTCCGCAACCGCGTCATGTTCCCGATCTGCAACGACCAGGGCAAAGTAATTGCCTTCACCGGCCGCACGCTTTCCACCGATGAGAAGGCAGGCCCGAAATATCTGAACTCTCCGGAGACGGCGATTTACTCGAAGTCGCGGGTGCTGTTCAACCTGGACAACGCCAAAGAGGCGATTCGCAAGCTCGACTACTCCATCCTGGTCGAAGGGCAGATGGATTGCATCTCTGTGTACGCCGCCGGCTTCCACAATGTGATTGCGAGCTCGGGCACGGCGTTCACCGAGCTGCAGGCGAAATTGCTCGGCCGATTCTCAAAGAATGTGGTGGTCAACTTCGATCCCGACACGGCCGGAGCGCGCGCCACCGAGCGCACGCTCGGCTTGCTGGTCGAAGAAGAATTCAACATCAAAATCATCAAGCTGGAGACTGGCTTCGACCCCGACCTGTTCATCCGGCGCATGGGCAGGGACGCTTATGGCTCCGCGATCAAGCATTCGCAAAAATATTTTGACTATCTGATCGATCAGGCGCGTGTGCAATTTCCGCCGCGGAACGCGGAAAGTAAGATTAAGGCCGTCAACCATCTCCTTCCGCACATTCAGCGAGTGCCGAACCGCATCACGCGCGATCAACTGGCGCTGGAAATTGCGCAGAAGCTGGGCATCGATTCCAAAGTGATGCGCCAGGAATTGAAAAATGTCGTGACCAACCGGTCGGCCACGCAGGTCAAGGCTCCGGCAGAGACGCAAGTCACCGATTCGGAGCGCGTGCTGATCCGGGCGCTGGTTTCGGCGACCGAGATGCAGTCCGGCGCACGGATCTCGGCTCGTGACGGCGCGGAGGAGGAATTCGATCCCGCACGGCAGGCGCAATTCGCCCTGCAATCCGAGCATCTGTATGAGGGGCTGGCTTCGCAATCCTTGCTGGAATCCCTGCTGGAGGCCGGAACTGAGACGGCGGATGTTCTGGCGCTGCCGAGAACGGAAGAGGACCGGCGGCTGCTCGCCTCGATCCTGCTGCACGAAGAGGGAGATCTGACGCCCGAGACCGTGGAAGGCGCGATACGGGGGTTGCGCAGGAGCTATCTGGAGCGACGGAAGGAGGAAGCGCAGCGAGCCGTGGAGCGTCCGGGACTCTCGAAAGAGGAACAACACGCGCTTTTGCAGGAAAAGGTTCGCTTGAAGCTGGCCAAGAGGGATCCGAGCGGGGAGGGGGCGGATGGCCGGGCACCCTGACACCCCGCGGTGCAAGCACCGTTCGTATCAGGGTACGGTTCGTAAAGTATGCGCCCGGTTTGTACCCGTATCAAGGTGTCGCTACAGCGATACCGCAAGTTCTTCGAAATCAGATGCTGCTTGTAGGTGTGTGCGTGAAAACTCGTTTTCGAGCAATCCAGTGGAACAAACGTCCGAGGATCCAGCCCCGAAGGGGCGTGCGAGCTTAGCCCAGCGCTTCGGCGCTGGGAAAAGCTTTAGCGGCTGAGGCGCCCAGACCAGAGACTGATGTTTCGCCACCGCCACTTTAACTTTGGAACGAAACCGGGTCGAACACCATCTAAAGAACTAGCGGAAAAAGAGTTAAGGCGGTTGACGGCAATCCAGGCGTGCTATACTTTTAAGGTTTGTGCGCTTCGCGCACAACTCCCTAACGACTCCCACCGCTGAACGATTTGCCGTCCGCGAACCCGGGGTCCCCAGCAAGCCCGGTTTTGGCTTGATGGGTGGGAAACCAGCGGACGCCTTGAGGATAATCTAGCTTGGCACTTGATGACAAGTACGACGACATAAAAAAGCTGATCGACGCAGGCAAAGAGAAGGGATATCTGACCTATGATCAGGTCAACGACCTTATCCCGCACGATGTGCACTCTCC
>DATNHO010000204.1:0-21239 GCA_035604895.1 Terriglobales bacterium
CTGCTGGTGATCAACGCGGGAACGCGCGAGAAAGATTTCAACTGGGTGCGCGACAACACCCGGCAGTTCAACTGCAAGGTCGAAAATCTGTCCGACGACTTTACCCAGATTGCAATCCAAGGCCCGAAGGGCGTGAACTTGCTGCAAAAACTCACCGACGCGAAGCTTGCCGCCGTGAAGTTTTATTGGGTAACGCGCGGGACGGTTTGTGGACTCAAAAACATTCTGATCGCCCGCACCGGCTACACCGCCGAAGACGGATTCGAAATCTACGTGCCTGCCGACGAGGCCACCAGCGCCATGGTCTGGAATAAAGTCCTGGAAGCAGGAAAAGAATTCGGCGTGCTTCCCTGCGGATTGGGCGCGCGCAATACTTTGCGGCTCGAGGGCAATCTGTCGCTCTACGGACACGAGATTTCAGATACGATCAATGTGTGGGAAGCTGGCCTCGACCGCTTCTGCAAGATGGAGAAGCCAGACTTCATCGGACGCGCTGCGCTGGAAAAAGCCAAGGCCGCGGGCCTGAAGCGCACGTTGGTCGGACTCGAAATGATAGAACGCGGAATTGCCCGCGATGGTTACAAAGTTTTTGATGACGCCGGGCGCGAGATCGGGTATGTAACCAGCGGGTCCTACGCACCGTTCCTGAAAAAGAACATTGCCTTGGCCTATGTGCCGCCGCAGTTCGCGAATGTGGGGACGACTGTAAAAGTGGAGTGCCGCAGCCAGGGCGTGAAGGCGCAAGTCGTGCCATCGCCATTTTACAAACGTCCGAAAAAAACTTAAGCTCAAAGCCGCGAAGCGGCGTAAGAATGCAGCCCACGGCGCAAGCCGTGGGAAGAGTGAGAAAACAGACAAAGCCCCAGCGGGGCGAAAGACGAGTTCTCAGGCGCAGACTCGAATAACCAGGAGCCAGAGCGATCATGCCCTACCCAGCCGACTTCAAGTACACCAAAGAGCACGAATGGATCAAAGCCGATGGCAAGAGCGCGACCATCGGCATCACCGATCACGCCCAGGAGTCGCTTGGCGACATCGTTTTTGTCGACCTGCCCAAGACCGGCGCTGAGATCGCAGCAGGGAAGACGTTCGGTTCGGTCGAATCGGTCAAGGCAGTTTCCGACCTGTACGCCCCCGCGTCGGGCACTGTGACCGAGGTGAATGGCGAATTGGCAACGGCTCCGGAAAAGATTAACAAAGACGCGCACGGCTCGTGGATGATCAAGCTCACGCTGAAAGATCCGAATGAACTGAACGGGCTGCTCTCCGCCGCCGATTACGAAAAATTCGTAGCGGAAGAGGGCGGATAGTTACTTGCCGATTGCCTACTTTTCGAATCACCACCAAGCCACCGAGAACTTTTTATCTATTTTCTCTGTGCCTCTGTGTCTCTGTGGTGAAATGAATCGAAGATTGGCAAAAGTCAATCGAACTGACTGCTGGTTACATCTAATCTAAATTCCTATGCGATATCTGCCAAAATCTCCTGCTGACCGCGAGGCCATGCTGAAGGCCATTGGCGCGGGTTCGATCGACGACTTGTTCGCTCCGATTCCAGCCGAGTACCGGCTCAATCGAGACCTCAAGGTCCCGCGTCAGATGGCCGAATCCGAAATCGTCGACTGGTTCCGCGAGCGCTCGCGCGAGAACGGTGAGGCCTATGCCACGTTTCTGGGCGCCGGGGCTTACTATCATTACCGGCCGGTAATTATCGATTCCCTGATTTCGCGCGGAGAGTTTCTCACCGCCTACACACCCTACCAGGCCGAAATTTCGCAGGGCACGCTGCAATCCATTTTCGAGTTCCAGACCATGATCTGCGAGCTAACCGGCATGGAGGTAGCCAACGCTTCGATGTATGACGGATCGACGGCGGCGGCTGAGGCTGCAATGATGGCTTGCCGCGTCACCGGGCGCAACTCAGTGGCGGTTGCTCGGAGCGTCCATCCTGAGTATCGAGAAGTCCTGGCCACGTACGCTCACCATCAAGGCATGCCGCTGGTTACCGTGCCATTCACCGAGAATGCGCGGCTGGACCTGAAACAACTGGAACGATCCATCACAGCCGATACTGCGTGCGTTCTCATTCAGTCTCCTAATTTCTTTGGCACGATCGAAGACGTCGCTGCCGTTGCCGACATCGCACATAAGCGCGGCGCGCTGCTGGTGGTATCGATTGCGGAAGCGGTTTCGCTCGGCATCGTCGAACCGCCGCGGCAGGCCGACATTATTGCGATGGAAGCTCAATCGTTCGGCGTGCCCCTCGGCTTCGGCGGGCCTTATTGCGGCGTGATCGCTACCCGCGAACAATACGTGCGTCAGATGCCCGGCCGACTGGTCGGGCAGACGACGGACAGAAACGGTAAGCGCGGTTTCGTGCTCACTTTGGCTACCCGCGAACAACACATCCGGCGCGAGAAGGCGACTTCGAATATCTGTACGAATCAGGCGCTGATTGCGTTGATGGCCAACATCTTCATGACGATTTACGGAAAAGTCGGCTTGCGGGAGTTGGCGAAGCAAAATCTGGCGAAGGCTGCGTACACGTCTCAAGAGTTCGACAAGCATGCGAAAGTACTGTTTTCCGGCGCGCCTCGTTTCAACGAATTCGTCGTGCAGACCGGCGAAGATCCCTACGCGATCAACAACCGATTGCTCGAGCACAAAATCGTTGGCGGGCTCCCGCTGAAGAAGTTTTATGCCGAACTCGGCAATGCAGCGCTGTGGTGTTGCACCGAGATGACCACGCGTGCCGCGATTGACACGGCCGTCGAGGCGGTCGCAAAAAACGGGCGCTCGGCGAGATCGATAAAAGAGCAGCCCGATGTTCAGGAGGTGGTGCGATGAAACCCATGATTCGCAAAGCCACCCAGCACGTCAATCAGAATGAAGGATTGATCTTCGAAAAGTCGTCGCCTGGCAAAGCCGCATGGAAGCTGCCTCCGCTCGATGTGCCTGAAATCGACACGGCCAAGCTTCTTGGGACCAGCGAACGAAAAGACCTCGGTCACATGCCCGAAGTAAGCGAGATCGAGATCATCCGCCACTTCACGCGGCTTTCAACCTGGAACTACGCCATCGATCTTGGCATGTATCCGCTCGGCTCCTGCACCATGAAGTACAACCCGCGGGTGAATGAAGTTGTTTCGCGTTTGGAGGGACTGGCAAACGGGCACCCTTATCAGCCGGAGAAGATTTCGCAGGGCGCGTTGCACATCCTCAAGACCTTGAGCGAATGCCTGATCGACATTACTGGCATGGACGCGATCACATTGCAGCCTGCGGCTGGCGCTCATGGCGAGTTGACCGGCCTACTCATGGTTCGTGCGTATCACGAATCGAAAGGGGCTCCGCGCAAGAAGATTCTGATTCCCGATTCCGCTCATGGAACCAATCCTGCAACCGCCGCCATGGTCGGCTACGCGGTCGAGAATTTGAAATCGAATGCGCGCGGCATGGTGGATGTGGCTGCGCTGGCGTCACAGATGAACGAAGACGTAGCCGCGCTGATGTTGACCAATCCGAATACGCTGGGAGTCTTCGAGCAGGAGATTCATAAGATCGCCGACATCATGCATGCCAAGGGTGGCCTACTCTACATGGACGGCGCCAACATGAATGCGCTGGTCGGCAAAGTGCGGCCCGGCGACTTCGGCGTGGACCTGATGCACCTGAATCTGCACAAGACGTTTTCAACGCCGCACGGTGGCGGCGGGCCTGGGTCGGGTCCGGTGGCGATCAAAAAGATGCTAGAGCCGTTCTTGCCTACGCCGGTGGTCATCACCAAACCCGATGGCACCTTGGGTTTCGAATACGATCGGCCACAGTCGGTGGGTCGGGTGCGTGCTTTTTATGGCAACTTCGGAATGTTTGTCCGCGCGCTGGCTTATACGCTTGCGAACGGCCCAGACGGTTTGCGGCAGACCACGGAAGACGCAGTGTTGAACGCCAACTACATTCGCAAAGGCCTCGAGGGTATCTACGATTTGCCTTATTCCACGCCGACGATGCACGAAGTCGTCTTCAGCGACAAAGTTCAGGCGAAAAAGGGTGTGAAGACGATGGACATCGCCAAGCGGCTGATTGATTACGGATTCCATCCTTATACGACGGCGTTTCCCTTGATCGTGCCCGGCGCTCTCATGATCGAGCCGACCGAGAGCGAGTCCGTGGAAGAAATGGATTTGTTCATCGAAGCCATGAAGTCGATCGCGGAAGAAGTGGAAGAGGATCCGCAGATGGTGCTGGCCGCGCCACACACGACCCGAGTGTCGCGACTGGATGAAACTGCGGCCGCCAGGAAACCGGTTTTGCGATGGAAGCCAACTCAGTGATGACGCCTTCGAGCGTAGAGACGTAGCTAGCTACGTCTCTACAGCGGAAAGCGTGCTTGAGCTATTTTTTCTCGCTGATGTCTACCGAGGCTTGCGTATTCTCCCAACTGATGTTCAGAGTGCAACCCCCTCCCATCGGAGACAACGCAATCGTAAAGTTCTCCACCGCTGACGGCGTTGGCGAAACCTTCATGTCCGTGCGCACCAGTTCGTCCGCTTCGTACTTGTAAGGAATGCCCCACTCGCCGGTTTTCTTGTTGACGATCAGCGTCCACTTGTCGGCGGTGGGCACGGTGAAGATCGTATAGTTGCCGGCAGGAACATCTTTGCCGCCGACGCTCACATTCGCGGTGGCAACGAAGGTTGTCGCTTCATTCGCGCCCGTCCGCCAGACTTCGCCAAAGGGCACGAGATCCCCGAAAATCTTGCGGCCCTTGGCACGCGGACTCGAATAGTCGATCGTGATCGTCTTGCCGTCGGAAAACTTGCATTGCGCGTGGGCGGCCGGGCTGGGGCGCTTGCCTTTGTCCTGACAAGCGGCGAGCACGGTGAAGGTCAGCAACAGGGAAGTCAAAAATACAATTTGTTTCTTCATCAGTCCCTCCTAAGTTAGCATTTAGCACTTGGCATTTAGCACTTAGCATTCAGGCCAGCGATGGACGAGTTCCGACTCAAACCCTTGCTGGCCAGATACCAAAGCTAATTGCTATGTGCTTTGACGTAGGAACAGAGAAATTGGACAGCAAGCTCCACAATTATGCGCCACGGGAGACAGCCGCTACAATCTGACCATGCCGGTATTCGACGAGAAGCAGGAAGAGTTGGAGCACTACGAGACCATGATGGGCGTGCCCCGCGGACGCCTGGCCGTGACCATGGACATGATCACAGATGCGATGGCGCTGGTCGGGCAACACGGCGTCTATTGCCAAAGCCAGCGATGGCCGGGCAAGCCGGTGATGGATATTCAAATAGTGATGAAGAATTTGACGGACGCGAAAGAGTTGATCCAGAGCGTGATGGAGAAGCTGAAGACAGGGCAGGCCTAACCGCACAGGCTGCCTCGAACGGGGGAAATAATGTCGCTCAAGATAAATTGGGTGGGAGTAGAAAGAATCGGTGAGAGACGAATTCTTGATGCTCTTGGTCTTGCATTAAGAGGCAAATCTATACAAGAGGTCGCACGCGAGACTAGGATTCCGCTCTCGTCTTTGCAATCAATCCGCAAGAACGGCCCTTATGCGCACCGAATGAAACGGACTAGTGCGACAGCTACACGGTGAACTGGAGATTTACGCCAGGGTGTACTTCCCCCGCTCGATCACTTTCTGTGCGATCTGCTGTCGCAACTCAATCGTGTTGAACGGTTCGTGTTTCGCCAGCCGGCGCAAAATTGCCAACTGGGTGCGCAGCATGTCACCGTCGGCCACGGCGGAGATCACTTTTTTTGCGGCGGCTTCGATCTTCTCCATCGCCTGGGTGAGATAAACGCGGGTCATGGCAATCGGCAAGGACGCGGCATTCTCTCCACGACTTTCCGCAATTTTCTGCGCCCGCAGTACAGCGGACTCCATCGCGTAGGTTTCGATGACCATGTCAGCGATCGCTCCCATGACCTCCTGCTGATCCTGAATCGCCTGCATGTATTTCTGCGTAGCCGCTCCCGCGACGAACAGGCCGAGTTTTTTTGCCGACATCACGAGTTTGCGTTCTTCGGCGAGCGCGCCTTGGAAGTCTTCTCCGAGCGAAGGTCCGGACAAGACTTCATCCATCAGCTTCTTGATCGCCGGCATCAGCGGCAATTGGCCTGACATGGCCCGCTTCAGCAGGAAGCCGGTAATGATGAGCCGGTTGATTTCGTTGGTGCCTTCGAAGATGCGGTTGATGCGGGCATCGCGGTACGCCCGCTCGGCGGGATACTCTTCGACGAAACCATAGCCGCCATAGATCTGCACCGTTTCATCGACTACGAAGTCGACCATCTCCGAGCCCCACACCTTGATGATGGAGCACTCGACGGCATATTCCTCGATGGCCTTGCGGGTTTCTTTTGCGGCGTCGGGACGAGCTTTGTCGACCTCGGAAAGCGCGGCATCCATCATGCCAACCGTGCGGTAGACCAGAGCTTCGCCGGTGTAAATGCCGACTGCCATGTTTGCCAGCTTTTCACGAACCAGGCCGAAGTCCGCGATTACCTTGCCGAACGCCTTGCGTTGCTTGGCATAGCCAATGGCGTTTTCCAGCGATAAGCGTGCCCCACCCACGCACATGGCACCCAGCTTGAAGCGGCCGACGTTCAGAATGTTGAAAGCGATAACGTGTCCCTTGCCAATTTCGCCAAGCATATTTTCGGCGGGAACTTTGCAGTCGCTCAAAATAATGGGGCAAGTGGACGATCCGCGGATGCCCATCTTGTGCTCTTCCGCACCGATTGAAAATCCCGGAAAGGATTTCTCGACCAGAAACGCGGTGAACTTTTCGCCATCGACTTTCGCGAAGACGGTGAACAGGTCGGCAAAACCGGCGTTGGTGATCCACATTTTCTCGCCGTTGAGGATGTAGTGCTTGCCGTCTTTACTGAGTTCAGCGCGGGCGCGGCAATTCAGCGCGTCAGATCCGGAAGATGCTTCCGAGAGAGCATAGGCGCCGATAATCTCGCCTGCGGCCAGGCGGGGCAGGTACTTCTTCTTCTGTTCCTCGGTTCCGAAATAAACGATGGGGAGCGTGCCAATTCCGGTATGTCCGCCCCAGGTGGTGGCGAATCCGGCGTACTTGGCGATGTGGTCGGCGATCACGGCGGCGGTGACTTTATCCATCTCAAGGCCGCCGTATGCTTCGGGGATCTCGGCCGAGCTGAGGCCGAGTTCGCCAGCCTTTTTCAGGAGGTCGCGGGTGATAGAAAAATCCTTGTGTTCCATCTTCTCGATGTTGGGGACAATCTCGTTGACCGCAAACTCCTCGGCTGTTTGGCCGATGAGCAGGTGCTGCTCGGTGAAGTCTTCCGGCGTGAATACATCGATCGGCTTACGCTCTTCCAGAAGAAAGCTGCCGCCGGAAATTCTGGCTTGCGGAACTGCTGTCGGTGTCGCCATTTTTGATCGAATCCCTCTAACCAACAAATTTCACCACAGAGGCACAGAGACATCTCTAATTCTATAGTGGGAGAATCAATTAATCTCTGTTCCTCGGCGTCTCTGTGGTGAATGGAAGTGAGTGTCCTTTCGTGCTTACGAGCCCATCGGCTAAGCAAGGTTCTCGAAAACCCCGGCTGCGCCCATGCCGCCGCCCACGCACATGGTTACCAGACCGTACTTCGCGTTGCCGCGCTTCATCTCGCGGATGATTGTTGCCGTGAGCTTTGCGCCGGTGCAGCCTAAAGGGTGGCCCAGAGCAATCGCTCCGCCGTTGGGATTGACGCGCGCGGGGTCGAGGCCGGTTTCTCGGATGACCGCCAGCGACTGCGCGGCGAAAGCTTCGTTCAGTTCGATTACATCAATGTCCGCGAGCGTGAGACCGGCCATCTTGAGGGCTTTGGGGATTGCAAAGACTGGGCCCAGGCCCATTTCTTCCGGCTTGAATCCAGCGGTAGCGAATGAGACATAGCGTGCCAGCGGCTTGATGCCCAACTGCTTGGCGCGATCGGCAGACATGACGACCGCGGCCGCGGCGCCGTCGGACATTTGCGACGAATTGCCGGCGGTCACGGTCCCCTTGACGTGGAACGCCGGCCTCAGCGAAAGCAGCGCTTCGAGCGAAGTGTCGGCGCGCGGGCCTTCGTCTACTTTGAACATGATCTCCTGGCGCTTCGGTTTCGAGCCGTTGGGCGTGGTGAAGCTCACTGGGACGGGAACCGTTTCTTCGGCGAACTTGCCTGCTTGAATCGCTGCCAGCGCTTTCTGATGGCTGCGCAGGGAAAATTCATCTGCGGCTTCACGGGTGATGCCGAAGCGCTGGGCCAGCCGCTCCGCAGTCAGCCCCATGGAAAGGTAGGCGTCGGGATAGTGATCGACCAGCCACGGGTTCGGCGAGATCTTATGCCCGCCCATAGGGATCATCGACATGGATTCGGTTCCACCTGCCACGATGATCTCCGCCCCGCCGCTCATGATGCGCTCGGCCGCCATGGCAATCGCTTGCAAGCCGGATGAACAGAAACGGTTGATGGTCAGCGCCGAGACTTCGACTGGCAAGCCAGCGCGCAAGGATGCGATGCGGGCCACGTTCATGCCTTGTTCGGCCTCGGGCATGGCACAGCCCAGGATGACATCCTCGATCTCCCTAGCATCAATCTGGGGCACGCGTTCGAGCGCTCCCTTGATGGCGATGGCGGCGAGTTCGTCAGGCCGGGTGGCGCGGAGCGTGCCCTTGAAGGCGCGTCCCACGGGCGTGCGAACGGAAGAGGCGATGACAACTTCACGCATAAGAGTTCCTCGTTCTTATTGTAGATTGAAGAGAGCCCATTTTCGACTGCGTGAAAGGTTCCTCCCGGGCAGCAGGAACGTGCTTAACCTTTTGGCCTACGCCCTTGACGACTGTCTCCGCTGAGCGTAGCGTGGCACTCGCAGTGAATTCCATAAAATCTAAGGAGGGCTTCCATGAAACGGAAGGCCATGTGGACCGCAGTTGCTTTGGTGTTGCTGGCGACGCTGGCTGCCGGCCAGGCGCAAGAGCAATACCTTGATGTGTACACCGTGCAAGTGAAGCCGGAAAAACGAACCGACTTTGACGCGATTACGAAAAAGATGGTGGCCGCCAATCGTCAAAACAAGGGCGATGCGTGGCTGACGATGGAAACGGTTTACGGGCAAGGAGACCGGGTAACTTTCGTCAGCATGCGCCAAGGGTACGGCGACGCTGAAACGGGCTCTGGCGCCTTTTATAGCGCAGTGCAAAAAGCTCTTGGCAAGGCTGGGACCGACAAACTGTTTCAGGATTATAGCCAGTGCGTGGTGAGTTCACGATCGGAGTTTCGCCGCCGCCGCTGGGACCTGAGCAGCAATACGCCCACTGATCCTGCGGCCATGGCGAAAATGCTGGGAGAGTCGCGCTGGCTGCGCACTACCGTGGTGCACATCCGGCCGGGGCAATCCGACGCGTTCGAGGCGCTGGAGAAAGATCTGAAAGTGGCGCGGGAAAAGGCTTCGCCACCCATAACTACCCTGATATCGCAAGCGGTGGCAGGGCAGGAAGGCGTGGTTTACTACGTCACCACGCTGCAAAACTCTTTGGCTGGGTTTGACAGCATACCATCCATGCAGAAGCTCTTAGGAGACGAAGGCTACGCGAAGTACCTCAAGGTGAACGTGGACGCAGTCGCAAACTCCGAAACCGTAATCAATCACTTCCTCCCCGAATTGAGCAATCCTCCCGAGGATGTGGTCGCGGTCGCGCCGAATTACTGGAGACCGAAGGCCGTGGTAGCCACCAAGGCCAGCACCAAACCTGCGGTGGTCAATGCAGCAGGCACAGCAAAGTAGACGAGAGAGCCACGGGCACTAACAGGACGAGGTCCAGCAGCGCCGCCGGGAACGGCGGCGCTGCTCATTCTTGGGGGGGACTGCCCCAAGGCAAAACCGGACCGTTTCCGGTCCGCGGGTCAGCCTGTCCCAGATATTCCGTCGCCTGCCTTGGGTTCCGCGATGGGGTTGACGGCGACTCAGCCCGCTTTCTTGGGCCTTCCGCCCAGCTTGCCGTTGACTTTGGCTGCAGCGCGCTTGGCCGGGCTTCGGGATTTGCCTCCGCTCTGGCCGAGCCTTGATGCCATCCATCGTTTTGACCCGAGAAAACCTTCCAGCAGGCCGGGAATGTAAAGGTCGGCGTCCAGTCTGGGGAAGTGAATGCCGAAGCCCGACGGACTGATCTCGATGAGTTCAAGTTGGGATGGCCGGGCGTGCTCGAGGCCCTGTGCATCGCGCGGAGAGAAGCTCACATCCAGTCTGGAGCTGAGGCGAATTACGATGCGGCCGCTGCTGCGGTCGTAGTAGGCCGCAAGAGCCCTGGGGATCGATGACTGCAGATCTCTCGCGCGCCGGTTCGCTGCTTGAAAATGTTTAGAGGATGCCATGAATGCTCTCCCAAGCGGTCCTAAGGTCTGCCCGGTGATCCGCCAGCACGTTTTGGATGCGCGTAATGTCGCGCCTCGAGAGTCCGTAGTTCTCTCGAAGTTCTACTGGGCCCGTCGGACCGTGTAGATTGAACACCGCTTCACCACCCCTTCCGATCACATGAACGTGCGCTGGCCGGTGATCGTTCGGATAAATAACTACCCGCAGCCCTTCGAAGCGCAGAACTGTCGGCATTTATGATTGTATCCTAAGCGTTTGGGTTATGGAAACATAAGATTTCAAATTCCGAAACCGTCAATTTCTCAGCGTTTTGCCCGTCTTCAGGGTGTACTGAATCCGCTCCTGCGTCTTTTTCTCTCCGCACAGCGATTTGAAGCCTTCGCGCTCGAGATCGAGGATGTATTGCTCACTGACCGGCGTACCCGCGGTTACGCTTCCGCCGCACAGCACTTCCGCGATCTTGGTGGCCAGCTTTACCTCGTATTCGGTGATGTAGTCGCCCTGGCGCATGAGATGGACGCCCATTTTCAAGGCGGCGAGGACGTTTTCTCCGGGCGCGGGAATGTTGGTGCGAGGTTGCGGAGGTTCGTATCCGGCGCGCACGAGTTCCAGGGCGCGAGCCTTGGCGTCGGCGAGAACGCGCTCGCGGTTCATGGTGATATTGTCAGAATTCCTCAGGAAGCCCAGGCCGCGGGCTTCGTGAGCCGAGGTCGCGACTTTTGCCGTGGCGATCGTCTCAAAAGCTTTCTTCATGGCTTCCATCAGTTCAACGGATTCGCCTCGGCCGCCGGGCCGGATCGATTCCGCGCTGTCGATGGCGCGCAGCAGCATCTCTTTGCATCCACCGGCTCCCGGCAGCAGGCCGACGCCGACTTCGACCAATCCCATGTAAAGCTCGGCGTGGGGTTGAAGAGCGGGAGCATGCAGAGAAATCTCTGTCCCTCCGCCGAGGGTCAGGCCAAAAGGCGCGACCACCACCGGCTTGGGTGAGAATTTGATAGCTTGGGTCATACCCTGAAAAGTGCGGATGGCTAGATCGACATCGTCCCACTCTTCTTCCTGAATGGACATGAGCAGCAGCATGAGATTGGCGCCGACGGAGAAGTTCGTGGCGTCATTCGTAATGACAAATGCGTCGAACGCGTCGCCCGCACCACCGGTCTTCAAAGTCTGCGAGATGAGTTGCACGATGTCGCTGCCAATCGTGTTCATCTTGGAGTGAAACTCGATGCAGGCCACGCCGTCGCCGAGGTCGACGACAGATGCGCCGGAGTTCTTCTTCACGACGCCATTCGATTTCTTCGCAGCTTCGACCGACCATACGCCACTTGGGACTTTCACCGGTTCGTAGTTCTTGAAATCCCAATAGGCGCGGCCAGAGGGAGCCTTAGGGTCGTCCAGATACCAGGTCTTCTTGCCGGCGGCGAGCAACTGCTCGACGTTTGCCGCGACCGGTCGATTTTCTTTCTTCATGCGCTCGACCGTAGCTTCCACACCAGCTGCATCCCAAAGTTCGAACGGTCCGAGTTCCCAGTTGAAGCCGAGGCGCATGGCGCGATCGATCTCAACGACGGAATCGGAAATCTCCGGAATGCGGTTCGCGGAATAGGTCCACAGGTCAGACAGAGCCGACCACAAAAACGCGCCTGCGCGATCATTTTTCTGCGGGCTGCCGCCGTCGAGGCCCAGCAACATGCGAATACGTGCGCCGCTTTGCTCGATGTTCTTGGCCATATCAAGGGCAGGGAACTTGGGCTTCTGGCGCGGGTGATATTCCAGCGTCTTCCAATCGAGGGCGAGTCGCTCGTCTTCTCCGCTTGTGCTGCCCTTTACCTTCTTATAAAACCCCCCTTTGGTTTTGTCGCCCAGCCATTTGCGTTCCAGCATCTGTTTGAAGAAGTCCGGCAATTTGAGGTCGCCACGTTCATCAAGCGGGGCTGCCGAGTCTCCCGCCGCTACACGCGTCATGTTTGAAACTACGTGGCCTAAGATATCCAGTCCCACCAAATCTATCGTGCGGAACGTGGCGGATCTTGGCCAGCCCACCGCTTGTCCCGTGAGCGCGTCCACGTCTTCAATGGTCAGGTCCATCTCCTGCATGAGGCGCATTACGTTCAAAACCGAAAATGTGCCAATGCGATTGCCAATGAAGTTCGGCGTGTCCTTGGCGAGAACGATCCCCTTGCCCAGGTGGATATCGCAGAAGCGCGCGATGGCGTCGATGGCAGCGCGATCGGTGTCCGGCGTCGGGATGAGTTCGAGCAGGCGCATGTAGCGGGGAGGGTTGAAGAAGTGCGTCCCAAACCACGAGCGGCGAAAGTCGTCGGAGAAGCCCTCGGCAATTTTCCCCACCGGCAGGCCGCTGGTGTTGGTCGTAATAATAGCTCCGGGCTTGCGGATGGCTTCCACCTTTTTCAACAGAGCCCGCTTGAGATCGAGGTTCTCGACTACGGCTTCAATGATCCAATCCACTTCCGCGAGGCGCTTGAGGTCATCGTCGAAGTTGCCAATGGTGATCAGGCGGGCTAGCGACGCCTCCATGAACGCGGCGGGTTTGGATTTTTTCGCGGCATCGAGCCCCGCAGCCGCGATCTTGTTTCGAGCCTGCGCGTCAGCGCCGGGTGGAACGATGTCGAACAGGTAGCTGGGAACCCCTGCGTTGGCGAACTGCGCAGCGATGCGAGCGCCCATGGTTCCAGCACCAAGCACCGCGACTTTGTGAATAGGTTTCATCAATCGAACACTCCAATCCTGACAACACAGCAGCAGACGCTGCGAGCCGCGTCTCTACGCAGAGAAGAAATGATGGTTTAAGCAGTTTAACTATCACGCAGGCGTTTTTGCCAGCTTGATCACAAAAGAGGTGCAACAGACAAAGGCCCCAAAAACAACGCAGGCGCGCGCCGCATTGGATGTGGGGTGAGGATGGCAGCAGCGCGCGCCTCAATCAAGTTATGTTCAAGATAGACGCGGCTCGGGGCAGAGTCAAGGTTGCAGATCACAGTGTATTGTGACAGTCGAGCATGCCGAATTTGCGTATTAGAACCGGCGTGCCGGCCTCGCCACCCATTGCCCCAGCTTAGTCTGCGTTTGAGGGCATGGTCGGGACGAGCCATCGAAACAAGAAAGTCGCGGTCAATGCCCCCGCTAGTTGTGCGGTGATGAATGGAGGGACATCGGACGGTTGAATCCCCGCAAAGGTGTTGGACACGCAGCGGGCAATGGTTACTGCCGGGTTTGCAAACGAGGTTGATGCGGTGAACCAATAGGCTGCGGTGATATAGCTGCCAACCGCGAATGGCACCGCCTCTGGGCGAAGGCGTGAGCATCCCCAGATCACCGATAGCAATCCGAATGTTGCCACGAACTCGCTTAGGACCAGCGCCCAGCCGTGCCGAGAGTGTGAGGAGAAGGAATACCACCGCAGCCCAAATATGAGGTGTGCGAGAATCGCCCCGGCAATTCCTCCCGCACATTGCACAACCACGTAAGCTGCTGCTTCTGGCCAGGGGATGCCGTGCTCCATTGCGTCGGCGAGGGTAACTGCCGGGTTCAAGTGGGCGCCAGAAATTGGCCCGAACGTCAGAATTAGAGCGACCAATGCCGCGCCCGTCGCGATGGTGTTCGCAAGCAGAGCAATGGCGACATTCCCGCCAGCCAACCGCTCGCCCATAATGCCCGATCCAATAACGGCAGCAACGAGGAAAGCACTGCCAAGAAATTCGGCCGTCAATCTGGCGCGTAAATTGAATTTCATTGGCGGCCGATCGTGTCGATCTCTCTGCTGATTGCCAGCTGGTCGATAGCAGCGAGTGGGAGGCAAAGGAACAGAACGATGCGGCGTTCCAGACTCAGAAAGGCCTCACGGTATGCACGGCTTACCTCTTCTGCCGTGCCGCGAACTGCAGCCGGATCGGGAACTCCCCAATGAGCCGTGATGGGCTGACCCGGCCAGATGGGACACACTTCTTTCGCCGCGTTGTCGCAGACTGTGAAGACGAAATCGAGTTTGGGTGCGTCGGGTCTCGCGAACTCGTCCCAACTCTTGCTTCGGAGACCGCTGGTCGACAAATGAGCATTCTCTAGCTCGGCAATAGCCTCCGGTCGAACCGCTCCTGAGGGATGGCTCCCCGCACTGTAGGCCGTAAAATTCGGCCTACCTTTGTAATTCATGATTGCCTCGGCCATGATGGAGCGAGCCGAGTTTCCCGTACACAAGAACAGAACGTTGTAGCGCCCTTGCATGGTGTTCCCTCATTGGCAGCAGGTCGGCCCACAGCATGCTTCATTTCGTGCCGGCTTCACGGCCCGCACGAACGCACTCATGAACTTGCCATCGACCTGCGGCGCAATCGCGTCCATATCGATGTTTTGGCCGGAAAGGAACTCGCGCGCGTCTTCGACCCGATAAACTCTGGTGGGCTCAATCTCAATCGTTTCAAAGCCGGCAGATGCCAATTTCGCGCGATACTCGTTCTCTTCCAGTGCGCCCGCAATGCAGCCAACCCAGAGCAGGACGCTCTCGCGAACCTCAGAGGGTACGTCGCCCCGAGTGACAACATCCGACACAGCGAAGCGTCCGCCGGGTTTCAACACTCGAAGGGCTTCTTTGAACACGAGGTCTTTATCCGCCGAGAGGTTAATCACGCAGTTGGAAATAATAACGTCGACGGAGTTGTCAGGGAGCGGGATGTGTTCGATTTCGCCCTTCAAGAACTCGACGTTTTCAACTCCGGCTTTGCGCTTGTTCTCATTGGCCAGTGCGAGCATCTCATCGGTCATATCAAGACCGTAGGCTTTGCCTGTAGGCCCCACTCGCTTCGCCGAGAGCAACACGTCTATACCGCCGCCAGAACCCAGATCTAAAACGGTTTCGCCAGGGGTCAGCTCTGCCAGAGCGGTTGGATTCCCGCAACCCAGCGACGCGAGCAGGGCTTCTTCGGGAATCTGCTGCGCTTGGGAGCTGTCATAGAGGTCGGAAGTAATGGGATCGCCGCAACCGCAGCTGGCACTTGCGCCGCAACAAGAGCTCCCACCGCTCTTCACTCGGAGAGCGGCTTGTCCGTACTTTTCTTTGACAACTTCCTTGATGTCTGACGTGCCCATGATTTCCTCCTACTTGCAGACTCGAATAATTTGCTCTGGCTTGAGTGCTTTGCTTCGGGTGCAACACTCGGCATACAGAAATTGCAGCAGCTCCTGAAGCGCTTCGGTGTTCGCGGTATATCGCAGAAACGTGCTCTCGCGCTGCACCCGGACGAGATCCTCTCCCTTTAGCTTTTCCAGGTGGTGGGACAAGGTGGAATTTGGAATCTCCAACTCATCCTGAATATCACTGACGACCATCCCCTCGGGATGCGCCGACAACAGCAACCGCATGATTCGAAGTCGCGGTTCTGAACCCATGGCCGAGAGCCGGTCCGCGTATTTGGCTACCTGAACCAGAGGCTTCACAGTCGAAGCGTTCATATTTCTATAATTGCAGAAATATGGAATACATGTCAAGAAATTTCCTTGCGCCTGCCGTTGTGTTCTGGATTTTCCCGATGACAACTGGTTAACGCGGGAGGAATCCCGCTTATTGTTTCGGTTTCTCGAAAAGCGTGGGATCGATGGTCGGGTTGATCTGAACCCCGGTGTACTCCACTTTGCTGGAGTCTTTCCCGTCCTGTTTGTTCCGGTGCGAATAGGGAACAGTAATACCGTCCGTGGTCCTCCAATCGCTTAGTTCGGTCTCGCCCTGAAAGGGACCCGACTGCCCCATGCCCTTGTAGGATTCGCGCAAAATCCGGCCGCTCTTAGGGTCAACATACCAGCGAATCCAGGGGACCGCGCCGCCTACGTCGACCACAACTGCCTCAACGTCGCCGATCTTCTCGGTGCCTGCCGCGGTGAACGTGATCGCAGGGTCATTCACGTGTTGCGTCAGGTAAATAGGATCATGCCGAACCTGGGTTAGAGTCTCGGTTTTCTGCTCCGGAGGTAAGTCCCTGACGCCTCCATTTTGAGCGGACATGAATCCCGCGTCGGACGAAACCACGACCGCCAGAGTTCCCTGCGGCGTTGGTATGCTCAAATGCATCCGGTCGGGGAATGCGATGGTCATTTCGATTGGCGTGGCCATCTCGCCCCCTGGACCGCTCTCGGTGAACTTCACTAGCAGGGATTTCACCGACTGTAGCTTGTTCAGCCCTCCCATGGCTTCGGCTACTTTCGCAGCTAAAGCTTTGCCCTCAGGATTCGAGGCCGCAGGCTTGGCGGGAGCTTCGCCTTGGTTTTTCTCGCCGGGAGGAGGCGGAATGGTGATGTCCACATTGCTCACGGCACCTAGAGAAGACAGCGGCTTGTCGAACTCCGCCGTGTTGCCGACGACGAGCACAGCAAGCTTGTCCTTGTGGAGATACTTGGCTGCGGCTCTCGCCACGTCGTCCTTGCCCACTTTTTCGATCCCGGCGCGATAGCGTTCCAGGTAGTCGGCGGGATATCCGTAGAACTCGTACGCCATGCGTTCGCGGAGAACCTTTTCCGGCGAATCAAAATTGAAAACGAACGAATTCAGAATGGAATCTTTGGCGCGCTTGATCTCATCATCCGAAATTGGATTTTTCGCCAAGTCGTCGATTTCTTTGTAAAGGGCACGGATCGATTCCACGGTGCTTGCGCTCTTGGTGCTCATGGAAATGCGCACGATGCCAGCATGATCAAATGCCGCTCCTATACCGCCGCCGACGCCGTACGCCAGCCCCTGAGCGGTCCGGATGCTTTTGAACAGGCGTGAAGAGAATCCGCCGCCGAATGCTTCGTTGAAAACTTGAGCTGCGTAGTAGTCCGGGTTGTCGCGCCGGATACCAAGCTCCGTCATGTGTATGGAACTCTGGTTGACGTCTTCTTTTGAAATCTGGTAATACCCGGGCTTCGCCGGCTGGAATTCGATTTTGTCCTCTTTTACCGGCGGCCCTTTGGGCCAATCGCCGAAGACCTGGCGTAGCTTGGCTTCCATGCCAGCGGAATCAAAATCGCCGACGATCCCCAGAATAATATTGTTGGGATGGACATGGGAGTGGTGCCAGTCGAGCAGGTCTTGTCGCGAGACGGCGGCGACCGTGGCGTATTCCGGCTCCCGAGCGTACGGATTATCCGCGCCGTAGGCGAGCTTTTTTGACTCGCGGCTTGCGATCCCGCTCACGTCGTCGTTGCGGCGCGAGATGGAATCGTCCATCTCGTGTTGCGCCAGATCGATCTTATCGGCGCGGAATTCGGGTTCGCGCAGCAGGTCGTTAAATGCTTTGAAGACATCGTCAAAATCGCCTTTAAGGCAAGACCATGAGATCGTGGTCGAGTCTGCGTTGCTCCCGGTTTCAACCTTGGCGGCGCGAATTTCGAGGTAGTCGTCGAGTTCGTCACCGGTTTGCACTTTGGTCCCGCCCGTGCGCCAGACTTCGCCGTAGATATCCAGCAAGCCGACCTTGTTCGCGGGTTCGGAACGTGAGCCGCCGCGGATGCGCGCGGTTCCATCAATGATCGGGAGTTCATGGTCCTCCTGAAGGAAGATCACCATGCCATTCGGCAGCTCAACGCGCTTGGGCTCACGCGGATGAAACGCAGGCAGGGGCGAAATTTGGATCTGTTGCCAATCCGTAGCTTGAGCCGCGGCCTGCGGAATGGCCGCGCTGCCGAGAATTACGGTCGCAATGAGAATGGGCGTGAGAAGACGTTTCATTGCGCCCCTCCTTTTTGGTCGGCTGCGGGTGCGCCAGTCTTGGTTTCGATAATTCCTACAGTTCGATTCGTCGGAACAAAAATCTGGTTAGCCACGCGGCGAATGTCCGCTTTTGTAACTTTATCAATGCGATCGACCGAGCGAAAGAGTTCGCGCCAGTCGTCGTAGCGGGCCTGGTACAAAGCCAGACTGGAAGCCAGCCCTTCGTTGCTGCCCAGGCTGCGGATCAGGTTCGCTTTCGCCCGCGTTCTAATCATTTTCAGTTCCTCGTCGCTGATGTCTTCCTTTTTCAGCTTTTCGATCTCGATGTGAATGGCATCGGCCATTTCGTCGGGCTTGTGGCCGGGGAGCGGGAATGCGTAGAAGGCGAAAAGGTGAGGATACTTGTTGCCCGGTAGCCCAGTGAAGCCTGCGGAATCAGCGGCGATTTTCTTGTCACGTACCAACGCACGATAAAGTCGTGAAGTGCGTCCATTCGACATCAGGTCGGCAATGGCGTCGTAAACCGCGTCGTCGGGGCTGCGGTAGTCGGGCCTGTGATAGCCCTCGAGATAGAGCGGTTGCGACATATCCTGTAGCACGACGCGCCGCTCGGCGTTCTGCGGTGGCTCGGTGGTCGTGCGCTCGTCCGGCTTTGGACGCGAAGGTATGCGGCCAAGGTATCTCTCGATAAGCGGCATCGTCTCAGATGCCTTCACATCGCCTACGACGGCCACGACCATGTTGGACGGAATGTAGTACTTGTCGAAGAATGTCTTGGCATCAGTGGCGGAGAACGAATTCAAATCCGATATCCAGCCGATGGTCGGGCGGTGGTAGGGATGCGCCTGGAAAGCCGCCGTGGTGAATTGTTCCAGCAACCGCCCGATGGGATTGCTATCGGTGCGCATGCGGCGCTCTTCGATTACGACATTCCGCTCTTTATAAAACTCGCGCATGACGGGATGCAGGAAGCGTTCCGACTCCAGATAGGCCCACAACTCCAGCCGGTTCTCCGGGAACGAGTAAAAGTAGTTAGTCTCATCATCGCTGGTGTTGGCGTTCAGGTCTTCGCCGCCGTTGTTTTCCACGATCTGCGGAAATTCGTTGGGCTTCACGTACTTGTTGGCGTCCGCGGTGGCATCGTTCCACGCTTTTTGCAAGTCCTTCAGCTTCTGCTCATCCCGTCCCACGGGCTTATCGCGCTCTGCGATGTAGGCCGCGTAGGTCTGCTCGACCTTCTCCAGAGCAACTTTTTCGGCGGCATAATCCGTGGTGCCGATCTTGTCGGTGCCTTTGAAAGCCATGTGTTCAAACATGTGTGCCAGGCCCGTCTGGCCAAGAGGGTCCTGCACTGAACCGGCATCCACGTGGGTAAAGAAGGAAAATACTGGCGCCTCGGGCCGCTCGCAGATCACGACGGTCAATCCGTTGTCCAGTTTCTTGACCGTGGTGCGCTTTTCGAAAGAAGCAACATCCTGCGCCGTGGCCAGCGCGGCGAGAACCAGAACGACGGCGAACGGCTTGAGAACACGGTAGTGGCTCATTGGACCTCCATGAGGTTGGACGTGAATGTAGGGCAGAAGTTTGAAATTACGTGGCGGGAGGGGAAGTTGTCAAACTCCAAACCGCTCCAGGGATTACAATCCGGCATCAAAGATCTGACAGCGTGCGGGGAACGGAAACGGCGAACATGGCTAAACCATCGGTAGTTGAGATCGAAGGCAAACACCTGAGTTTGACCAATCTGGACAAGGTTCTGTATCCCGCGACCGGGTTTACCAAGGGACAGGTCATTGACTACTATGCGCGCATCGCGCCGGTTCTCGTGCCCCACCTCGCGGGACGGCCGCTCACCTTGAAGCGGTATCCCGAGGGCGTGGACAAAGAATATTTCTTTGAAAAGAACGCGACCAAACATCGGCCGGATTGGGTGAAGACTGCGCCTATCTGGAGCGGGGGAAATCAGCGCGACATAAATTACATTCTGGCGAACGACCTGGCTACGCTGGTCTGGATCGCGAATCTCGCCGGGATCGAACTTCATCCCTCGCTTTCGCTGGCGAAGGACATCGCTTCACCGCGCAGCATGGTTTTCGATCTCGACCCCGGTCCTCCCGCAAATATCGTGCAATGCTGCCAGGTGGGAGTCTGGCTGCGGGACATTTTCGAGCATTTCGGATTGCAGAGCTTTCCCAAGACGTCCGGCTCTAAGGGGCTGCAGATTTACGTTCCCCTGAACACGCCCACCAATTACGACTCGACCAAGAGCTTCGCCTACGCTCTCGCTCGTCTGTTGGAGAACGAACATAGAGAACTCGTTGTTTCTGATATGAAAAAGCAATTGCGGGTGGGCAAGGTGTTCGTCGACTGGAGCCAGAACGACGAGCATAAGACAACGGTGAGTGTCTATTCACTGCGCGCCCGCGAACACCCGACGGTGTCCACTCCGGTGAAATGGGAAGAAGTGCAGCAGGCGCTAAAGAAAAAGGATGCTGCGCTGCTGGTGTTCGAAGCCGATCAGGTGCTGGAGCGCGTCCAGAAAGTAGGAGACTTGTTCGAGCCTGTGCTTACGCTCAAACAGAAACTGCCAAAACTTGCGGGAATCGCGGAAGCTGCGGCGTCAGAGGAGGGATTGGAACTGGCAGCGCAGGCAGAAGACAGCCGTCCTAAGAAAGCGAAGAAGACCGCGAAGGCTGCGCGCGGGCGCTCTGCCCCGAAGAAGAAGTCGAGAAAGGTATAATCCGCGTAGCGGGCTCCCTTGAAATTTGACCCTACTTAAACCAAGACGCAATGCGGGCTGCCTAAATGCTCAACGTTGATCCAAGAGGGCCGGTATACCGAGGCGTAGCCGCCATCGCTGGTCTCTGTATGATTGGACTCGGTCTGCGTCCGATCCTACTAAACGGTGACCTCAACTATCACAATTGGTTTGGCGGGCTCGTATTCGCGCCACTAGCGACCTTATGCGGAGTCTGTGTGCTTCTGGCAGCTCTACTTAAGCCGCAGTGGTTGCAATCGACCCGGAAGAACCAATAATTAATCTGGGCGGAGTTGGTTCGGATAGATCGAAATTATGGCGCAACTCTATGCGGGCACGTCGGGATGGGCTTATCCAAGCTGGAAGCCCGCGTTTTATCC
>DATNHO010000205.1:0-50728 GCA_035604895.1 Terriglobales bacterium
CCCGCCAGAAACGCTGCCCAGCGCAACTCCCGAGCCGGATTCTCATCGCTAAGCGCCTTCTTTACAGCCATTTCTGCCACGGCATTCACTACCCACTCAAAATTATCCTGGCCCACCGAAGTAGCTTCCGCGTCCGGCGCAGGATTCATAAAGTCGATCGCGTAAGGAACCCCGTCCTCCACCGCAAACTCAACCGTGTTCAGGTCATACCCCAGCGCCCGGCACAAAGTCAGCGCATCCTTCTCCACGCGTTCCAGCAATTTGGCACTGGCCGGAACCGGATTCCGCACGTAGCGCTCATGGAACGGCGCCCGCGGGTCGTAATACATAATTCGCACCTTTTCCTGTCCGACCACATAGCAGCGGAAATATTCTTTGAACTCGACCCCATGCTGCAGAGTCATGCAAAGGTCGCCGGTCTGGTTGTATTCTTTGAAAAACTCATCCGGTGAATGGACCTTGTAAACATGCTTCCAGCCGCCACCGGAATACGGTTTCAGGAAAGCAGGGAAGCCCACATACTCAAAAATCTCCTCCCAGTTCAAAGGAAAAATCAAATTGCGCATGGACTGGTCGGTAGTGCCTTCAGGATGTTTGTTATGAGGCAAGATTACCGTCGGCGGAATCGCCACGCCGAGTTTGGTCGCCAGCGCATAGTTGAAGAACTTGTCATCCGCCGTCCACCAGAACGGATTGTTGACCACGATCGTCCCATTCAGCGCCGCGTTTTTCAGATAAGCCCGATAGAAAGGAATGTCCTGCGAAATCCGGTCCACGATGACACGATAGCCGCTGGGATCAGCCATCTTCACCCCGCCCAGCTTCACGAACTCGGCCGACACACCGTCAACTTTCATGCCGTTAATCTTTGCCACCAAAGCCGGCGGAAAAGTATTTTCCATCCCAAACAAAACCCCAATTTTTTTCATAACAATCTCCTGTACAGACGTTGCTTGCAACGTCTCCCCACAACCCACAACAAAAAGTCATCCTGAGCAGAGGAGCTGAAGAGCGAAGCGAATCAGCTACGCAGTCGAAGGACCTCTAACGCGCCTGTCGAGTAATACCAATTCAAGGCATTCTCCCTTGCGCTCGAAGCCTCGGCGAACTAGAAGTATTTCGCCGCCATCCTCTGCCACAAAGGCCAATCATGCTTCGAATTATCGCCCCAAACATCCAGCCAATGGGGAATGCCCTTTTCATTCAGCATCGCCGACAGCTTCACGTTCGCATCCAGACACATATCCCAGTCCGCCGATCCCAACACAATCTTCATCCGCCGGCAGTGGCTCAAGAACCACTCGTCATTCATGTTCGGCAGGTAATCCGGCGGGCAGTTGAAGTAACAATCGTCATCGTAATACCCGTCCAGAAATTGGTGAATGTCATAAGACCCGCTCATGCTCACGCAATGCGTCACCACATCAGGGTGCTTGAACGAAAAGTTGACCGCGTGATAGCCACCGAAACTGCACCCGGTCACAGCCAATTTCGGCGTCTGATTCTTCCATCGAATAAAAGGAATGAACTCATGCAGAATGTACCGTTCATACTGCAAATGTCGCAGCACCCGCAGTCGCGGATGAATGCTCCTGTTGTACCAGCTCTCGCCATCGACGGAATCCGGGCAAAACACCTGCAATTCCCCCGCCTCGATCTTAGGTGTAAGCGTCCGGATCATTCCCGCGTCCTCGTATTCAAAAAATCTTCCCATCGACGAAGGAAACACCAGCAGCGGCGGGCCCGCGTGGCCGAAGATCAGTCCTTCCATGTCGCGATGAAGTTCCTGGCTGTATCCTTTGTGATATTCGCGGTTCATTTGTCAGCAGACTAACGCCGAAGTATCTTACCTGATTCCGCGGGCAGTGTGCTGTGATCGCGCGGCGACGGACGCCTCGCCCGTCCGGGTCGCAGACATTCCGTTTTGCCCCAAGAAAAAGCCCGCCTCGGTTAAGAAGCGGGCCATGCGCGAAATCGAAACGCCTAGCTGCCGTTCTGACAAACACCCAACGACTCACCTTGGAACGTGAAAAAGCCGTTCACCGAAGTACTCGCTGGCGCCCCGAAGTAGGGCAGCGTCACCAGATCCTGCAGGTTGTAGGTAAATCCGTTCAGCACGTACGGATAGCCTCCATAATTCGCATTGCCTTCCAGCGGATCTCCCACTTCCAGAATTCCGCAGGGTGTGTTGTTGCCGTTAGTATTCACCACCAGCGGATCGTCCGCCCACTCGCCCACTTCATGCGACAGCGCGGAAACATCCTGAGCGAAATCACCCGGGTGATCCACGTAAGTGGCATGCGCATAAGCCTGCGGGTTGCTGATGCTGCCTTCTGAGCTGTGGTATCCGCCAATGCAGCATTCTCCGCTTTCCGTGAGATAAACATCGTAGGTGAGGAAGATAGGCAGGGTATTCGGCTGAATCTGGCTAAAGCGGCTGATGATGCTCTGCAACTCCGCGTCAAACCAGTTGATGTCTACCAGTCCCGCCTTGAACCCGAATGGTGAACCCGTTGTCCCGTCGCGTGAAGGTGGACTCAGGGTTTGTTCCGCCAGCACCGTCGGCCCGCCAAGCAGCAAGTGGTAGTTCGGATTGCTCTTCACCGTGCCCCAGAAATTGGCCCGTTGGTAAGCGTCAATGTATTGGGTGGTTCCCACATTCACACCACCCTGGATGTAAGTCGTGCTTGAATTGAAAATCGGCGACGTAGTCGTGTTGGTCGTCACCGTTTTTCCGTTCGAAAGCACGTGGGATGGATCGTACGTAGTCGAAGAACCCCTCCTCGGCGTGATCACGATCTTGAGCGGAATGACATAAACCTGAACCGTGGTCGACGCATCCGTCGAAGGCGCCGTGCCCACCATGTTGTAGGTATAGTTCGTGCCCTGATAAGTGAACGAACCGTTCCAGGTCTGCAACGAAGCCGCCGGAGCCTTCAGATCATAGCGAAGCCGCGCCGGCAGAACTACGTACTTCCCCTTTGGCTGTACCTTCATATCCTGAGCTGAGGCCATACCGGCCAGGCAAATGCAGCCTAGCAAAGTGACCACAAACAGTGAACTGAGACGAGCAAAACGAGTCTTCATAGTTTTCGAGTCTCCTTAAATATGGGATTTGGCTTAGTGGCGGATGAACATCTCCAAGACTTCTCCAAAGTTCCTCGCTATCCAGGGGGAACCGGACGCGAAAAACAACCGGGCAAAATTCTCAATCTGTTTGTTATGAATGTCAATGTCAATTCGCTTCACAACAGTGTTCGATTTCAAATCAGGACACTTAGCACTTTTCGCTCTGCTAAACCTGTCTGAATTCTGGACAAATTTACGTGGTTGTGCGGTCAGAGCAAAGCTCGGCAGGCAAGCTGTCGAACGTCTCACCATCCGGTTAAAATCGACTGATGCGTGCCATGCTCCTCGAACATCCGCGACCCGCGCAAGATTCTCCGCTTCATCTCGAAGATCTCCCCACGCCAACCCCTGGCCCCGGAGAAATCCGCGTACGCGTCCGCTGCTGCGGACTCTGCCACACCGATCTGCACACCGTGGAAGGTGATCTGCAATTACCCAGGCTGCCACTCGTACCGGGCCATCAGATTGTCGGAGTCGTAGACGCCCGCGGCCGTGGCGCCCAGATTTTCAAGGAAGGAGATCGCGTCGGCATCCCCTGGCTGCACTCAACCGACAATCAATGCGACTACTGTCGTCGAGGGCTGGAGAATCTCTGCGATCGAGCCCAATTCACAGGATTTCACGTCGATGGCGGATACGCCGACTACACCGTGGTTGGCGAGAGCTACGCTTACCGCATCCCGGAAGTATTCAGCGACGAGAACGCAGCCCCGTTGCTATGCGCCGGGATCATCGGATACCGTTCCTACCGCCTAAGTGGCATTCTCCCAGGCCAACGCCTGGGACTCTACGGCTTCGGAGCCTCAGCCCATCTGGTTCTACAATTCGCGCGTCACCAGGGCTGTGAGATTTACGTCTTCACTCGCACCCCGATCCATCGCGAACTGGCCCAGCGGCTGGGGGCCGCATGGGTGAGCAGCGCCGAGGATGCCCCACCCCACCCACTCGACGCCGCCATTATCTTCGCTCCCGCCGGCGCACTCGTTCCCCTGGCTCTTCGCGTCCTACGCAAAGCCGGAACCCTCACCCTGGCCGGCATTACCATGAGTTCCATCCCGGCCATGGATTACTCGCTGCTCTACCACGAACGCGTGATCCGCAGCGTCGCCAACAGCACTCGTCAGGACGCTCGCGAATTTCTCAATCTCGCCGCCCAGGTCCCGCTCCAAACCGAAGTAGAGATATTCGACCTCGAACAGGCCAACCAGGCCCTGCAAGCCCTGAAAAAAAGCGAAATCAAAGCCGCGGGAGTTCTGCGAATCAGCAAAGTGTAGGCGCGAGCGTCATCGCTCGTGCTGAGCCAATCTAAAACTCGATTCCCTCACTGCTTCCCATCATCAAACAGCCGCAAAAACTCCGCCGGATGAAACTTGAAGTAAGCCGGCGCCACGTGAACATTCTTCCCATTCACCGACAGCACATTAAACGATGATCCCAGCGCTTTGGCTGCTTCGTTCAACCTGCCCGGACCCAGCGCAGGCCACTTGCCCGTATCCAAACGGCTGACCAGCGCGCCGAACGCGACCACAGTCTCGGCCGGAGTAAATTCGCAATGCCCCGCCCGATGCACAAACACTTGCCGCAGCCACGTCCCGTTATGCTCCTCGTCAACCACATCCTTATAAGCGCTCTCGTCCTCAACCACCACCAACCCATCGCCTTTGGTATGCAAGGTCAAAACAGGTATATCAATCTCTCCATTGAAAATAATATTGCGCTCCAGATAAGCCAACGCCGACGCTTTCGCCTTGATTCGTGCCGCCTCATTCAACGCCTGAAGGTCATCCTCCAGATTCAATCCAGCCTTCTCATAGAGCCCCTGAACTTCCGCGTAGTCCACCGAACTCTTCAGCTCCTTCCCATAATCCACTCCATTGTTCCACGACGGATTCCCCTTCGCCCGTCCCTCCATCTCCGCTCGAAAACCGAACGCAAAGAAAAAATCAACATCCGCCAGCCACAGATACTGATTCGCTTCCTGCGCAACATAATCCGCTGGCGACGGTTCCGGAGATAAAGGATCGTACCAACCCGGCGTGTCTCCAAGCGCCGCCGACAAAGCGATCCGCGCCCGTCCCTTCGCGGTTTTCTGCGCGGCGGCCAGAATCTCCTCGGCCGCAGTTACATTCTTCGTCGGATTGGTGATATTCACCAACTGCAACTTCGATCCCGCCCCGAGCAACACGTCGAAGACAAAAGCAGAGTCCAGAGCCAGGTTCCAGGTTCCAACTGCGCCCGCCACCACCCCGCACATGGGCAAAGCCGCGTCAAAGCGCGTGGGATATCTCTGCACCAATCCAGCCGTAATCATTCCACCCAGCGAATGTCCCCACGCGATCGTTCGCTTGGGTGTGCCGACCAGAGTCTTGAAAGTGTCCAGCACTTCAATCTGATCCGGCAAAGCCTGCTGCACTGCCCATCCGGTGCTCGCATAAGAAGACCCACCTAGGGCGTAGCCATTAGAAAGAAGATAAGCCCCGGTAATCGGATCGCCCACATCTTCCGCCGGATTCGAAGCCCCCGGCACCACATATCCATGGCTGTAAAGCACCAGCGTCCCATTCCAGTTCGACGGAACCTGAATCAGATACTTCGCGCCATCCGAAAACTTGCCCCGATAGGTTTTAACCGAAGCCTGCACGCGTCCCACCGATAGCAAGAGCAACAAGCCAGACAACGCAAAAAAGATCGTTTGCTTGATCGATCTGAACATGGCTAATCTCCGGGCAGGAAAGTTTCGCGGCACAAATCGGAGCCAAACTCTATCCTCGACCGCAACCTTTGTCAACGGATGGCGCGGTTACCCACTATGGCAGGCAAGAGACAAATCTCTCAGTCAGGGTCTTTAGAGATGCCACCCCGGATTGACCTCCGCGCCTTTCTGTTAGATATTGTGGAGGGATGGACGCCGAACGGACCATTACTGAAATCGAGTGGCTAGAGCGCGTCTACGCGGTACCGGATACCAGACCGCTGAGCGCGAGCGACATCTCGGCCGCCAATCGAAGGCACGACGACCTGCTCGCGCATAGCCCGTGGTTTCGGCTTTGGCAGCAGTTTGGGATTTGCTGCCGCTCGTGAGCGGGCTACCGTGGAACTGGCCCAGCTTTTCGCTACCGCTGCGGGTGCCCCATCCATTCGTAACATAGGCGTCATCACACACAAATGAGGGGTACCCCATTCTTCCGCGTTCTTTGCGGAAGGGTGGAACGCGAGAACAGCACCAGAAGTGAAAAAAAGGACGCAGTCACCGCCGCCCTCGCTGAATACGTGCAGCGCCGTAAGCAGCTTCGCATCCTCAAAGCTTTCGGCGCCGTCGACTTCGACCCCAAGTACGACTACAAAGCGGAGCGCCGGAACGCGCTCCTGACTATGCTGGTTTTGGTGGACACACGCCGTCTGGTCACTAGCGCTGCGCCACAGCGACGCCGTCTGACCAGCGCCCTGCAGGAACTTATCGAAGATGGACGAGCCCAACTCGTGGGCTCGGTTCGCCAGGAGTTGCTTTCCGGCATACGCCAAGAAGCCAGCTTCAAGAAACTGCGCGACCAACTCCGCGCCTTCGAGCACGCCCCATTGATGTCGCCGATTGCGAAAACGCTGTTCACCTGAGCAATCAATGTCGTGCCTGAGGTGTAGCCGGATCGGCAATCGACTTCCTGATTTGCGCCACCGCCCTCCGCCGCAACTGGCAGATTTTCACTACGACCGCGATTTCGGCCGATATGCTCCGGTTGTGCCCCTGAACCTCCACTCCGCCTTCTGAACAATTCCCGGAGTTGGAGTTCTCAACCAAACCCCAATCCCCTCAATCACTTACACCCCATCCAATGCGCCATTCCACCGCTAAACCCCGATTTTGCCCCTTTCGTTGGGTTCCGCGTGCCATCACAGCATTGCCTTCAATAAGATAGTCACAACCAGACACCCAGGGAGAGGTCCATCGAGAAGCCTCTTCTATTTGTAAGGTTTGAGCTGGTTTCATGGATGTGCTTCGGGGAAGAGCACGGCTTCAGCCGTACCGATTGAGCCGCGAAGATGCGGGCTTCAGCCCCTGATGTAGTCATTTATGAAACCTTTCGAGAGTGAAGGTCAGTAGGGGTAGGGTCTACGGGTTCAACCGTTTCAGATTTGAGATTCACCGGGGAGAAGTGGCAGATGCCTGACTTGCCACCATCCCAGCAGTGGAAAGCGAGAGGACACATGCACAAGCCAGTAAAATATGTGGAGAAAGCAGTAACCGTTGCCGCCACGGGCGCGTGGGCGGTATTTGAGCGCCTGAACCGGATCAAACAGAATCCGTCTCCCAAGCCCAAGTGGTCCGATAAGCCGCTGCTCAAGTCGTACGAGAAGACTAAACCTCCGCTAGGCTGGCCGCGCACCACAGACTCGCTGTGCCCGAAGTGTGTCCCCGAAATCCGCCAGCAGATCCTCGATGGCAAACTCCCGGTCGAAGTCTTGTCGAACGAAAAAGTCGGCGAAATCAAAGCCCAGATCATCGAGCGTGACGGCAAAATCCTGATGGTCAAGGATTGCGAAAAACACGGTCACTTCGAAGACGTAATGTCGATTGACACAGATTTCTCGCGCCACTTGGAAGAAGTTTTCCCCGGCCGCGATATTGTCGCGCATAATGACGAAAAGCTGCACCACCACGGATCGAGCACGGTGAAGTACGGACGCGGCTCGGTCCTCACCATCGACCTGACCAACCGTTGCAACATGATGTGCGACCCCTGCTTCATGGACGCCAACCAAGTTGGCTTCGTGCATGAGTTGAGCTGGGAAGACATCAAGACCATGCTCGACAACGCCATCACGATCAAGCCGAGGCGTCAGATGTCGGTGCAGTTCTCCGGCGGCGAGCCCACATTATCACCGTACTTCCTGGATGCTGTCCGCTACGCCCGCAAGGTCGGATACAACAGCGTGCAAGCGGCAACCAATGGAATCGAATTCGCCAAGAGCCTTGAGTTCGCGCAGCAAGCAGCGGAAGCTGGAATGCGCTACGCCTATCTGCAATTTGACGGCATCGGCAACGCCGCCAACGCGCACCGCAAAGTCGGAAACCTGTTTGATGTAAAGTTGAAGGCCATCGAAAACCTGCACACCGCCGGAGTGGAAATCGTTCCGGTAGTCACCATCGTGAACGGAATCAATAACGAACAAGTGGGACGCATCATTAAGTTCGCCTTGGACAATCCCAAGCGAATCGGATTCCTGTCCTTCCAGCCAGTAAGCTTCACCGGCCGCGACGAAGCCGTGACCGACGACCGTCGCGAAGCCCAGCGCTACACGCTCTCCCATCTAGCCCACGACGTAAAAGATCAAACCGGCCTCGGCGAACCCGCGCGCGACTGGTTCCCAATCTCGTTCATGGGAACTTTCAGCGATTGGGCCGACCTGATGCACGTTGACGACCTCAAGAACGACTGGGGCCAACTCTCCTGTGGGTGCCATCCTAATTGTGGAACGGGGATGGCTGTGATGATTGACAAGGAGACTAAGGAGGCGGTTCCGGTCACGGCCTTCTTGAAGGGCGATCAACTGGCCAAGGATATTCAGAAAGTCAACGATGCGGCTCGGGGGAAGTTTCTTACTATTGTGGGTATGGCTTTGTGTTTGATGAAGAACTACGATCCGTTTCAGTCGCCTACTCACTTTAAGTTGATGGATCTGCTTAAGAAGTTTGACAAGAACTTCAATGCTACCGGAAAGAATTACGGGAAAGTGGGTCCGGACCGGACGATTGACGATGTGATGAAGCGGCGGCAGGACCGGTGGAATTTCCTGTTCATTGCGGGGATGTGGTTTCAGGATTTGTTTAACTACGATTTCCGGCGGACGGAGCAGTGCATTATTCCTTATGCCACGCAGGAGGGCGAGATTTCCTTCTGCGCGTACAACACTGGCGTGGGCTGGCGGAACATTATCGAGAAGATGCACATGACCGCAACCCTGACCAAGTGGTACGAGGAGCATGGCCGGCATGAGATTTTTGCCGGTGGGAAGAATGTGAAGATGGAATCGTCGGCGCACTCCTTGCTGCTTAAGGACGAACTGGTTACCAACGAAGAGCAGCATGATCTGGATAAGCTCGGCATTGCCAAGAACTCCGGGGAAGAGAAGAAGCGGGCGCGCGATGCGAAACAGGCGGCGGCGCGCGGTCCGCAGAAAGACGATGCGGCTTACAACGCGCGCATGGCTGCGCTGTATCGCGAAGTCGTGCTGCAGGAGAAGCCGGTGGTTGCAGAGAACGGATTTATTCCGCTGGGGGCTTTGACCGCTTCCAGGCCCAAGCCGGAAGTGGGTGAGCCGGTTTTGGGCGACTAAGTTCGGGAAAGCTCAGAGCTTATGAAAGGCCGCCAAGTTGGCGGTCTTTTTTGTTTTGATTGGTTTGGAGGAAACGGCTTAAAGGCTTTAACCGCTAAGGACACGAAGGTTCACGAAGGAAAGCACTTTGGCCTTCGTTAGAATATTCAACATGCCTATTACGCTCGATCAGGTAGAGGAGGCTCGGAGGAACATTGCTTCTGTGGCTTTGCGGACGCCTTTGGTTCGGTGCAATGCGGATTTGCCGGTGGAGCTTTATTTGAAGCTGGAGAATTTGCAGCCGATTGGATCGTTCAAGATTCGTGGGGCGGCGAATGTGATGGCACGGACTCCACGGGCGCGGTTGGAGCGCGGGGTGCTGACGGCTTCGGCGGGGAACATGGGGCAGGGAGTGGCGTTCTGTGCGCGGCGGATGGGAGTGGGGGCGACGATTGTGGCTCCGGATACGGCTCCGGCGACGAAGATTGCGGCGGTTGAGCGAATGGGCGGGCGGGTGATCAAGGTTCCGTTTGCCGATTGGTGGCGGACGTTTGAGACGCGGTCTTATCCGGGCGTGGAGGCGACTTTCATTCATGCGTTTGATGATCCGGATGTGATGGCGGGGAATGGCACGATCGCTCTAGAGTTGCTGGAGGATTTGCCGGAGATGGATGCGGTGGTGATTCCGTGGGGTGGGGGAGGGTTATCGTGCGGGATTGCGGAAGTGTTGCGGGCGCGGGCGCCACGAGTGCGAGTGTACGCGGCGGAGATTGAAACGGCGGCGCCGCTGGCCGCGTCGCTCGCGGCGGGAGAGCCGCGGACGGTGGAATATACGCCGTCGATGGTGGACGGCATTGGCAGCAAGATGGTGTTTGCTTCCATGTTCGAACGGGCTCGGCGGTTGCTGGACGGATCGTTGGTAGTGACGCTGGTGGAAGCGGCGCGGGCGATGAAGCTGGTGGCGGAACGGAATCGGGTGATCATTGAAGGAGCGGCGGCTTGCGCGGTGGCGGCGGCTTTGTCGGGACGCGCGGGAGCGGGGAAAGTTGTGGCGATTATGTCGGGAGGGAACATCGACATGGATAAGTTTGCTCAGGTTGTAGGGCAGGCTTGATTGGGCGCAGGCTTGATGAGGCGCCGAAAAACTGGGTTCCATTTTTGTGGTTTTGTGAGAAAGTGTGCAGATACGATTCTCGAACAAAATCGTAAGGAGAGGAGAACTGCCATGAGACACAATCAACGGTTTTTGTTGCGGTGCGTTGGCGCGGCCGGGCTGACGATCGTGGCGCTCCGTGCGGGGGCGCAGCAACCGGAAGTTTCGCCGAGAGCGGTGGAACGCATTCAGAAGGAAGTGCGTCACGAACTGGTGATGCTGCCGTATCTGTCGGTGTTTGACAACCTGGGGTACAAAGTCGATGGCTACAACGTGACCTTGGTGGGACAGGTTACGAAGCCGACGTTGAAGTCGGATGCCGAAAATGCGGTAAAGAAAATTGAAGGCGTGGAAAAAGTCGATAACCAGATTGAGGTGCTGCCGCTTTCGCCCATGGATGATCGGCTGCGGCGGAGCGCGTACCGCGCCATCTACGGATACCCGGCGCTGCAGCGCTACTCCATGCCGGTGCTGAAACCCATCCGCATTATTGTGAAGAACGGGAGGGTGACGCTGGAAGGAGTGGTGGACAGCGAGGCGGATAAGAACATCGCGGGCATCCGGGCGAATGGGGTGCACGGAGCGTTTGCGGTGACGAATAATTTGGTGGTTGCGAAGTGAAGCTTGAGATTCTGCGCTGACCGCTGCCGAGTTTCATTCTCGTCGTTGGGTTCGCTCCAGGTCGGTTCCCGGACGTGGCATCCGGGGCTACGTGGTTCATCGTTTGATCCAGGTGGCGAATTCTGCGCGGATGAATTGCTTTATGCCTTCGCGGCCGGTGAGTTGCCACCAAAGTTTTCCGCCTTCGCGGTCCAGTCGAATGCTGATGTCAAAGAAAGGGCAGCAGGCGCGCTCCAAGGGTGTGAATTCGGTTATGGCCTGGTAGTTCGCCGAGTCGGAAGGAAACTCGAATTCGAATCCGCCTGGTAATTCCTGGATGCCAAGAACGGATGAGCGCAGAATCTTGCCGAGCTCTTGTTGCCGGTTGCGCTGTACCGGTGTGAGCGCTGTGCGGTCGCAGTAGAAGGGAGTTTCCGCTTTTGCGTTTGTGGGAGTGGATTGCTGGACGGCCGCTTGACGCTCGGACACAACGTGTGACAGCGCGTATCCGCCCAGGATGGTGACGGTGACTGCAACGATCAGAAATATTTTCATGTGCTCTCCTTAGCGGGGTCGTATTTTGTCCGCTTGCATGACCTTACAACTTAAAGTCGACTTTAAGGCAAGAGGAATATTTGTAAATTATTGGTCGTGAACTCGAAAGAAAGAACAGTTGTCAGTTGCCAGTTCTCGGTTGAGGCCGCTGCGCCTGGGCTAGAATGCGGAGATGGCGCAATTGACGATTTCCGAGGTGGCGCGACAGGTTGGACTTCAGCCGTCGGCGATTCGTTATTACGAACGGATCGGAATCCTACTTCCGGCGCAGCGGATGAGTGGTCAGCGACGCTACGACACTGCCGTGCTGCATCGGCTGGCGGTGATTCAACGGGCGCGGCAAACCGGCTTTATGCTGGATGAAATTCGGGAGCTTTTTTTTGGCTTTCGGGATGCGGCCCCGGCTTCACAGCGCTGGCAGAAACTTTCTCGCCGGAAGCTGGCGGAACTTGAGGAATTAACGGGGCAGATAAAAACGATGCGGCATTTACTTGAGAAGATGATGGATTGTTGCCGTTGCGAGACTTTGGATCAATGTGGCCGGGGGATTCTTCGGAGCGGGGGTGCGAACGTGACCGTGAAGCCTCTGCCGGTGAAACGTCGCACTGGACGGTAGGTTTCACGGGTGGCTTCGCGACGCACTTCGTCCTTTTGCTGCTATTGTTTACAATAGAGGGTTTGTTCACAATGAAGGAAGCGATGTGGACTCTCAGGTCTTGGGGACAACGCACGATTTGAAACAGTCGAACCACAATTTTGGCGGCGGTGGGACTGCTCCGCGGGTGTATTGGCGGGTGGAGGGCAGTCTTCTGGAGTTGACGACCGTGCGCCCGATTGCGTTCTTTACCTGGAACGGGCAGACCTTTATCGAGCGCTGGATGCGGCGCGGGTTGGTTTTGGTGATGGCGGTGCTGCGTCCTTTTTTGTATGCCGCCAACCGGGTGTTCGCTACCCGGGTGGTTCATACGGTGTTGCGCGGGGTCAGCCGGGACCGGTTGGACCTGCTGGGCGAGGAATATTTCCAGTACAAATTGAAGCCGCAGTTGAAGCCTGAGGGGGTGCGAGAGCTGAAGGGGTTGATCGAGTCGGGCGCAGATGTGGTGCTGGTCAGCCAGGGACTGGATCATGTGATGGGGCCTCTGGCGCGGCATTTGGGGGCGCGGTGGGTGATCGCGAACCGGCTGGAGTTTCGCGATGGCATGGCGACCGGGAGGTTGGTGGATCCCGTCATTCGTCCGCGAGGAGTGTTTGCGCGGATTATCGGGGCGGGACCGGACGGGCGGCGCGATGCGGAGCGGTTGGTTCGGGATTTGAGGTTAGCGGAGACAGGGTTGACCGGAGTTGAGGCGTTGCAGGCGGCTGTGATTCCGGCGGAGCGGCAGCTGCCCGTGCTGGGCCATCCTATTGTTCATTTCGACGGCGGGCGGCAGGCGCAAACGCTTTCGGTTCGAGCTGCGTTGGCGGGGAAGCGCGTCATGCTGATTGGCGTGACTGGGTTCATCGGCAAAGTGTGGCTAGTGAATCTGCTGATGGATTTGCCGGAGATTGGGCGGATTTATTTGCTCATTCGGCGGCAGAAATCGAATCCGGCGCTCGGTCGGTTTGAAAAGTTGGTGGAGGATTCTCCGGTCTTCGATCCGTTGTACAAACGTTACGGCGCGGGGTTGGGGCGGTTTCTGCGAGAGCGGGTGGAAGTTGTCGAAGGCGATGTGGCGCAGCCAGACCTGGGGATTGCGGCGGAGGTCGCCGAGAAGTTGCGGAAGAATCTCGATCTCGTCGTCAACAGTTCGGGGTTGACGGATTTTAATCCTGACTTGCGGGATGCGCTGCTGACCAACGTGGACGCGGCGGTGGGCATTGTCGAATTTGTGCGCAAGTCGGATCACGCTGGGTTGTTGCATCTTTCGACATGCTACGTGGCGGGAGCACGGGATGGGCGAGTTGGCGAAACTCTGCGTCCGAATTACACGCCGGCGGGAGTTGCGAATTTCGACGCGGATGGAGAATGGCGGTCTCTGCATGAATTCGTCGCGCGGGCAACGGAGAAAGCGGAGGACGCGGAGGTTACCGAGGAACTGCGCCGCCAGGCATTGCAAAAAGAGCACGCGTCTAAAAACCTGAAAGGCGCGGCGCTGGAGAATCAGATTCGCAAGAATCGGGTGCGTTGGCTGCGGACGTATTTGACGGAGGCGGGGAAGAAACGCGCTAACGAATTGGGATGGGCGAACACTTATACGCTGACCAAGAGTCTGGCGGAGTCGCTGATCCACAAGTACGGAGCGGGCTTGCCGATTGCGATTGTGCGACCGGCGATTGTTGAGACCTCGCTGGAGAAGCCATTTCTCGGGTGGAATGAAGGCATTAATACCTCGGCTTCGTTGTCCTATTTGCTGGGGACATATTTCCGGCAACTGCCGTCGAACCAGCGCAAGCGGCTGGATGTGATTCCGGTGGATTCGGTTTGCCGGGGAATGACGTTGATCGCAGCGGCCGTCGTGCAGCGGCGAAATGCGCAGGTTTATCAGTTGGCAACTTCGGTGACCAATCCTTGCGACATGCGACGTTCGATTGAACTGACTTCTCTGGCGCATCGAAAACATTATCGCGCGCTCGAAGGTCTGGAAAGCTGGCTGCGCTTGCGTTTTGATGCGATACCGGTTTCGAAGCAACGCTATGAGCGCATGTCGGCTCCGGCGCAGAAGGCCATCATCAAGTCGATTCAGCGCATCGTGTCGCCACTGCCTTTGCGCAAGACGCCGCTGGCGCGGGCAGAACGGAATCTGGAGAAGGTTGAAAAGCTGATCGAACTGTTCGAGCCCTTCATTCTTCTAAATGAGCATGACTTCGTGGCAGAGAATGTGGAAAAACTCGCTTATGCGCTGGTGCCGGAAGAGAAGTCGGCGTTCGGATACGACACGCGTGGCATCGACTGGTGGGAGTACTGGATCAACGTTCATATTCCGGCGTTGCGGCGATGGACGTATCCGCTGATTGAGGGGCGTCCGTTGGAAGCGCGTCCGTCGCGGAGTTTTCAACTGGCCGAGGCCGAGAACAACGGCGAGGCCATCAAAACCGGCACAAACGGGGCAACGTGGCGATATTCCTGACCGGGTCCACCGGATACATCGGCGGGCACGTGGCCGCCAATTTGCTGGAAGAGCATGGGGCTTCGTTGAACGTGCTGGTGCGGGCGCGCGATCCGCATGAGGCGGAGATGCGTTTGTGGCACGCGCTGCAACTGCATCTCGACTTCCCGCGTTTCTATGAGTATTTGCAGACGCGGATCAGGATTTTTCGCGGTGATCTCACCGGGACGCAATTCGGTCTTGCACGGGATGATTACGATCGATTGATTCACACCACCGATTCGGTGATTCATTGTGCAGCGTCGCTGAATCGGAAGTCGGAGAAGAGTTGCCTGAATGTGAACCTGCGAGGAACGCTGGAAGTGCTGCAGCTGGCCATGCGGGTGCATCACTATCATGGGCTGCGCCGGTTTAGCCATGTGAGCACGGTGGCGGTGGCGGGAAAGCGGAAGAATGAGGTCGTCACTGAGGACCGATCGATCGATTGGGAACGGTCTGATTATGATCCATACGCCCGCACGAAAAAATTCTGCGAACACATGATCCGGCAGCTTCTGCCGGAAGTGCCGATTACGATTTTCCGGCCGAGCATAGTGCTGGGTGACAGTCGCCGCGCACAGACCACGCAGTTCGACATGGTCAAGGCATTTGTTTTCCTGGCGGGTTTGCCGGTGCTTCCATTTCGGCCCAATGACAAGATCGACATCGTGAACGTGGATTTTGTGGCAGATGCGATTGCGAAGTTGCATCAAAAAGACGATCCGCAGCACGACACCTATCATCTTTCGTCAGGGCGAGAGTCGCAGACGTTTCGCGAATTGACCGCCGCGTTGGCTGTGGCGCAACAAAAACGATCGCCGGTGTTTGTTCCCATGCTGGAGCGGCCTTTCTCTGGGACTGTGAATACTTTGGCGAATCGCAAAGGTGCGGTTGCCTATGGAGCGTCACTGATGAAGGTGTTCATGCCGTATCTGGTCTGGAATACGGTGTTCGACAACACGCGCGTGACTTCTGAGTTGAGCCGCAAGCCGGTGCCGTTTTCCCAGTACAGTTATCCTTTATTGAAGTTCAGCCGGGAGACTAATTTTTCGTTCCAGTATCAGGAGTGGCCCGCGAAGGTGGGAGGGTCTGCGGCATGATGGACTTCGTGCTCGAGGCGTGGGTTAGCGCTTCGATTGAAAAATCGAAAGCTGCGTGGATGCTGGGCAAAGGCAAGCCCTGGCGGCCAGGAGAAAGGCTGAAGCTGCTTTTTGCCGGCTACAACGGGACCCGCAATATGGGCTCGGATGTGCGTGTGGAGGAGATGCTACGGCAGCTTCGTCACATCCTCGGCGCGGAGCGGGTCGCGTTCAGCGTGATGACGCAAGTTCCTAAATTTTCGCAAGGCTACTTCGACGGTACTGCGCAGGTGCATCTGCCAGATATTTTCCCGCCCTTTTTAGCGGACGAGGTTCCGAAACATCACGGCGTGGTGGCCTGCGAGGGTTCGATGTTCAAGAGCAAATTTGCCAACGCGCTGACCACCATGATGATCGGATCGTTGGGCATTGCGGCGGCACAGAACAAGCTTTCCGTTGGTTACGGCGCCGAAGCCGGGCAGATGGATCCTTTGGTGGCCAAGATGTGTGCGCGCTACTGCAAGAATTCGTTGGTGATTACGCGCAACGAGGAATCGCGCACGATCCTGCGCGAGTTGGGTGTGCCCAATGAATTGGGTACGGATACGGCCTGGACGTTTGAGCCGCATCCCGCGGAATTCGGGCGGAAGGTGTTGCGCGAACTGGGATGGGATGGAAGCACTCCGGTGCTGGTGGTTTGTCCCATTAACCCTTTTGAGTGGCCGGTGAAGGCTTCGGTGGCGAAGTTCGCGCTGCACGGCCTGGTGGGAGCATATAAGGATAGCCACTACCGCTCGGTTTATTTTCACAACTCGGGGCCGGAAGCCGATCGTGCTTACGAGAACTATCTGACGGCGGTCGCGAATGCGGTGGACGCGTTCCGCAAACAGCGGAAGGTGTTCGTGATCCTGGCGGCCACAGAGCGGCTGGATGCGCGTCCGGCGTCACGAATTTCAGAAAAGCTCGGCGGCGTTCCTGTGCTCAGTTCAGAAGACCACAACATGTATGAATTGGTGAGCGTGCTGCGGGCTTGCCACATGATGGCGTCGTCGCGCTATCACGGAATTGTGACCTGTATGCCGGCGCTGGTGCCTTCGGCGGGGATCACAATGGATGAGCGCATCCGGAATCTCATGCGCGAGCGGGGGCATGAGGATCTGCTGATGAACGTGGATGACGCCGATCTGGAAGCGAAGCTGCTGGCGGCGCTGACGAAGCTGAGCCAGGAAGGCGAGAGGATCGCCGATGGCATTGGGCGAACTGTTGTACGGAACCTGAAAGTGATGGCACGCATGGGAGTGTACTTCGAGGAAGAAGTGCAGCGGCGCTACCCGGACTTTCCGACACGCAGGGGCGAATGGAGTTGGGAAGATTATTTGCCGCCGATGAGTGACCGACTGCGGCAGTTGGCCGAAGCGTACAGTCCAAACTAGGGAGAGCCAGTGTGATTTGCCGGATGTGGCATGGCTGGACGCGCAATGCGAACGCAGATGGCTATGACGCGTACTTGAAGGGCGAGCTTTTTCCGCGCCTCGAGCGGGAACTCACAGAGCATGGCTACCTGGGATTTCAGGTGCTCCGCCTGGCTAAAGAAAGTGAAGTGGAGTTCATCACGTTGGTATGGTTTGACTCGGTCGAAGCCGTTCGATCCTTTGCCGGCGAAAACTACGAGAAGCCTGTGATCACCGAGAAGGCGCGGTCTTTGCTTTCACGATATGCTGAACGGGTCGAGCACTATGAGCTGAGTAGTTTTCGCTGGCCGGTGAGACCTTGAAGTTGGCAAGACATCCGCTAGTCCATGACGTTTCTTGAAAATATCTTTGCGCAGCTTGAGTTGGCAGGGGATAAGGTCGTCCTGCAAGCGCTTGGCGTGGCGGAGATGCAGCGAGTTGCGTCTCTACAGAGCGGACGCGATCTTCTCGAATCGATCGCTCAGGCCAGATCCTTTTTGGCGGCTCGCGGGCTGAAGCGCGGCAACCGGTGCGCGTTGCTGGCGCACAACGGTATTCGCTGGGTTGCGATGGACCTGGCGATCATGGCCGAGGGATTGATCGTTGTGCCGCTTTATGCGCGGCAGGCTCCGGCAGAATTGGTGGCCATGATGAAGGATTGCTCTCCCGCGCTGATTTGCTGCGGGGATGCGGGGCTGCGGGATGGGATCGTGCAGAACTGGCCGGAAGCCCCACCACAAGCGTTGTTTGAGGATGTGTTCGGCGATGCTTCCCGTCGCCTGGATGATGCGCAAAGGATGGGGCATCCCGTCTCACATGATGACTCCGATCCGGTCACTATTATTTATACCTCCGGCACTTCGGGCGAGGCCAAGGGGGTTGTCCTCAACGCGGGCAATGTTGCCCATATGTTGAGCTGCACTTCGGGCCGGCTCGATGCTCTGATGCAGAACAAAGCAGGCCAGGATCGCGTGTTTCACTATCTGCCGTTTTGTTTTGCGGGTTCGTGGATCATGCTCCTTACGTGCCTTTTGCGCGGCAATTTGCTTGCGCTTAACACCGACTTGAGCAAGATTGCGAGTGAAATGCGTGCCGTCGGGCCCGACTATTTCCTCAATGTTCCTGCGCTCCTCGAACGAATGCGTAAAGCTGTTGACGAACAACTTTGGAAGACTGGTGGCGTGGTTCTCAGCGTTTACAGTCGGGCCAAGGCAGCGTGGATGCGCAAGCAGAAGGGAAAGCACAGCTTCGCAGATTCAGCATGGCTGGAGTTGGCGAAGGCGGCCGTGTTTCCAACTATTCGCAAGAAGATGATTGGGTCTCAGCTGAAGGCCCTGATCTGCGGTTCGGCGCCACTGAACGTGGAGACGCAGCTTTATTTCATGATGCTGGGGATTCCGGTATTGCAATGTTATGGGCTGACCGAGACTACCGCGATCTGCACCATGGATAACCCGGGAAGTGTAGAGCCGGGGCGCGTGGGGCCGGCGATCGCCGGCGTCGAGATGAAACTGGCGGAGAGTGACGAGATTGTGGTGCGTGGTCCGAATGTTTTTCCGGGATATTGGAATCGCCCGCAGGAGACGGTGAAAGCCTTGCGCGATGGCTGGTTTCATACCGGCGATCAGGGCGAAGTAGGTGCTGCGGGGAACTGGCGGATCGTTGGGCGCATCAAGAATTTGATTATTCTAGGATCAGGTCACAACGTTGCGCCGGAGCCTATCGAAGAAGAAGTACTGCGTAATTTGCCCGGGGCGCTGCAGGTCGTGCTGGTGGGTAATGGGCGGGGATATCTTTCGGCCGTGGTTACCGGCGATGTGACACGAGAGCGGGTGCAGGCTGCGTTGGATACGGTGAATTTGGAGTTGCCGCACTACAAGCAGGTGCGGGCGTTTCATATTTATTCGGAGCCGTTTTCGATTGAGAACGGGTTGCTGACTGCAAACGGCAAATTGAAGCGGGATTTGATTGCTGCGCGTTTTAAAAATGAGATTGAAGAGATGTATCGGGTGAAGCAGGCGTCGTAAGTCCAAGGCTTTAACCACAAAGGGCACGAAGGTTCACAAAAGAAGACGGATCGGCATGGAATGTTTTCGTGGTCAGTCGATTTCGTGGGCTCTAAGGGACGGCGTGATCGAACTGGCGCTGCATCGCGAGCCATGCAACGAGATTGGTTCGCTGACGCTCGACGAGTTAGAAAAGTTTGTCAGCGTTCTCGATGAGTTGGAAGCTGAGGCTCATGCTCTCATTGTTTACAGCGAGCTGAAGGCCGGATTTTGTGCCGGCGCGGACTTGCGGGAGCTGTATCGGCGTTCGCAGGAATTGGTGCGGAAGGATGCCGCCAAGGGAGTTCGCGACTACCTGGAGCGTATCCACCGCGTGTTGAACGCTCTCGATGCTTCGCCATTGACCACGATTGCTGCGGTGCACGGAGTGACATTCGGTGGCGGGCTTGAGCTGGCGCTAGTGTGCGACTTGATCGTTGCCGACAAGATGGCGAGATTTTGTTTTCCGGAGCTGCGGCTGGGATTGATTCCGGGTTTTGGAGGGATTCCGCGCCTGAAGCGCGACTTGGGAAATGCGGTGGTTCGCGATCTGTTGCTCACGGGCAGAAGTTTCAATGCGACGAAGGTTCAGCAAGTTGGATTGGTCAGCCAAGTGGTGGCGGAAGGCGAATCACTGAGAGTGGCACGCGCGACCGCCGCGCAGCTGGGGAAGTTTGATCGGCGGACAGCGATTGCCGCGAAGAGGTTTATCAAACCGATTCCGTACGAGGAGTTGAAGAAGGAGATTGATATTTTCTGCGAACTCTTTGCTCAGCCGGCGGTGGAAGCGGGTCTGAGAAAATTTGTGGAAAGCGGCGATGCGCAGCCGTATTTGCCATAGCGTCGGTGGGTTGATTGTTGATTGATCTGAGAACAGATGGAGTCGACTAGTGACCATGCCCAAGCAAACGCTGGAAGAAATCTTGAGTCTCGCAGCCGCCCACTTCAAAGTGCCGCGCGAGAAGCTGACGCCGGACGATGACTTCTTCAAGACGCTCGGCATCGACAGCTTACAAGCGCTCGATCTGCTCACCCGGCTGGAACATCACTTCCACATCGAGTTGCCCGATTACGAGTTGCAGGGAGTGTCAGATTTTCGAACGCTGGCCGATCGGATTCAGGCGCGATTGTGAACGGAAGTCCGACACGAACTCGTTCGACGCCCTCGGAGCGGAGAGTCCGTAAGACCAGCGATCAGTTATCAGTTCCAGGTTCTCAGTTTTCTGGCGGATGCTTTGTCGCCCGTGTGAAATAGATCGTTCATGCTCAATCTCGACCAATACAGCTGTCTGGGTGCTGCTTTGCGGGACGCGCTGGAGCGCTGGCCGAATGAAGTTTGCCTGATTGAAGCGGATCGGGATCGGGAGAAGACGCGGCTTACTTACTCTGATTTCAAAGATGTTGCTTTACCCCTGGCGCGCGCGCTCGAGGATGCTGAATTCAATTCGGGTGACCGGGCGGCGATCATCATGACCAATCAGTCGAAGTGGCTGATTTCGGCCTATGCCATTTTTTATCGTGGAGGCGTGCTGGCGCCGCTCGACTACAAACTGACTGCGGCCGAGCATCTACAGTTGCTGGCGCACTGCAAAGCGAAGTTCCTGATCGTTGAGTACTATCTGTGGCGCGTGATTACGCAGTCGCCCGAGTTCAAGAATCACAAACTCACAAAGGTGTTGATCACGGAAGCGCCTTTGGGAGCTGATCTCGCAGGTGGTTATCGGTGGGAGGATTTTCGGCGCAAAGGCGAACCAGGATTTATTTCGCGTGAGCGCGAGGATGTGGCCTGCATTGTCTACTCTTCGGGTACGGGCGGACGTCCCAAGGGATGCGTGCTCACGCACGAAAATTATCTGGAGCAGTGCAAGTCGCTTTCGACGTGGTACCCCTTCTGGCCCGGCGTGCGTTACCTGAGCATTCTGCCAACGAATCATGCGATTGATTTTATGGTTGGGTTTATTGGTCCGTTCGTATGCGGCGCTTGCGTCGTTCATTTGCGAACGTTGCGGCCGGAGTTTGTGCGCGACGCGTTCGTGCGCTACAAGATCACTTATGTTGCCCTCGTTCCCATGATTCTCAAAAACCTGGAACGCGGGCTGCGCGCCAAGTTTGACGAGCTGTCCGGCGTGAAGCGCTTTTTGCTTTATCGAATGATCGCGCTGAATAAATCGCTTACTCGCGCCCGTCCCAAGGTCAACCTGAGCCGAAAACTTCTGCCGCAGGTTCATCAGGGATTCGGTGGAGGATTGCGGGCGATGTTTACCGGGGGCGCGTTCATGGAGCCTTCAACGTTGCAATTCTTCTACGATCTCGGCATTCCCGTGGCCAACGGATATGGCCTTACCGAGGCAGGCACCACGATTACGCTGAACGACCTTAAGCCGTTTCGCGCGGATACGGTGGGAAAGCCGCTGCCGGGAGTCGAACTGCGAGTTCTCAATCCGGACCCCGATAGGATTGGCGAAATTGCGGTTCGGGGCAAGACGGTGATGTCGCACTACCTGGACGATCCAGAACTGACAGCGCAGACGATCGTGGAGGGTTGGCTGCTCACGGGCGATTTGGGTCGCTTCGATGACGACGGGCACCTGCAGCTTTTTGGCCGCAAGAAAAACATGATCGTGACCGAAGGCGGAAAGAATGTCTATCCCGAGGACATTGAGGTTGCTTTCGATGGATTGCCAGTGAAAGAGTGCTGCATTTTCGCTGCGAATTATCTGTGGCCAGCAAAGGCTCTCGGACGCGAGATGCTGGTTCTCCTTCTCCGCCTGGAGCAGAACCAGGAATTCACGAATGCACTAGAGGAGGAGATCGTTGCGCGTAACTGTCGTTTGCCAGATTTCAAGCGGGTTGGTGGATACTTGCTGTGTAATAAGGATTTCCCTCGAACTGCGTCCATGAAAATCAAGCGTACCGAGCTAGCTGAAGATGTCCGCAAAGTTCTCGGACGTGCTGCCGTGGTCGAACTGTGATCGACCCAGATGCTTTCCTCGCTGTGGTGAATCCAGCGGCGGGTGGGGGACGGTGCCGGAAGCTCGTTGCTGACGCGCTGGCTCGTTTGCGAGCCGGCGGAATCAGGCTGGATGTGGTCGAAACCTCTGGACCCGGCCAGGGCGCGCGGTTGGCGCGGGATGGCTACTCCCGCGGATTTCGCAAGTTCATCGCCGTTGGCGGGGATGGCACGTCGTATGAGATTGTCAACGGACTGTTTCCACGCCGGGAATCTGACGAGCCTGCGACTCTGGCATTTCTTCCGTTGGGAACTGGCAACTCATTTCTGCGTGAATTTACAGATCGCGGAGTGGAGCACGCAATCGAAGCAGTGCTTGCGGCACGGTCTCAACCGTGCGACGTTCTGCGATTGCGGCATACGGACGGAGTTCTTCATTACATCAATCTGCTAGCTATGGGATTTGCCGCGGATGTGGCGACCTTGCGGGCGCGGCGTTTTAGCGGGTGGGGGGAACTGGGTTATCAATCGTCGATCTTCATTTCGCTGGCTCGTTTTCGCCGTCGGCCTTTCCCATTGAGCGTCAATGGCGAAGAAAAGGTCGACCGGCGTCCCTGCTTGTTTCTAACTTTTAACAACAGCAAGTTCACCGGAGGAACCATGATGATCGCGCCCAAAGCGGAGGTGAACGATGGGCTCATTGAATACGTGCGCTGGGGACCGATCGGACGGTTGGGGCTGATTCGCAATTTGCCCACGCTTTATGACGGCACGCACATTCAGCATCCCATGGCGGAACGGCGGGAGGCGAATCGAATAGATTTTCATTTGGACGCCCCCGTGGATGTGATGGTGGATGGTGAAGTGCTGACGTTACAATGTCAGACGCTGGACGTTCTGCCGTCCGCGTTGAAGGTCGTGGTATAAGAATTTATCCCTATGTCACAAGAGCGTAGAAAACGGCAACAGAAGCGGCAAGGGCGAGAATCGCCAAACCCGATGCGACTGCGTTATTTGGGCATTGCCGTCGCGATCGTAGTGGTGTTTGCGGCCGCGTACTATTTCGGATGGCACAGGCACAACGCTCGTCTGGACGCTTTTGCCAGGTGCCTGACGGCAAAGCAAGCCAAAATGTACGGCGCGTTTTGGTGTCCGCATTGCGAGGAGCAGAAGGAGAAATTTGGCACGTCCTTTGAGTACGCTCCCTATGTTGAGTGCGGGATCAAGGGCTCCCAGGCGATTGCGCCGGTCTGCACGCAGGCAGGCATCAAGCGATTTCCTACCTGGATATTCGCGGACGGCACGCGCGTCGAGGGCGAGCACGAGTTGGAATTCCTGGGCGAGGCCACTGGATGCAGCCTGCAGTGAACTCAACCACGCGGCGGGTCTTTCAGTTGATCGCTGCGCTGGCGCTCGCCGGGGTGGTGGTCTCATCGGTTTCGCTGCATCACCACTATGGCACTTCGCAAACCAACTACTGCGATTTCGGAGCAACTTTCAATTGTGACATCGTCAATCGCAGCGTTTACTCAACTGTGCTCGGAATTCCGGACGCGCTGATCGGCATTCTTGGCTACTGCTTGCTGTTCGCTTTGGCGACGTTTTACCGGACGAAAATGGAGACGCCCTTAATGCTTCTGATTGCGTCTGCCGGTGGGTTAAGTTTTGCGCTTTATCTCACCTACATCGAAAAGTTCGTGCTGGCGACGTGGTGCATCCTGTGCCTTTCGTCGCTGACTTTGATTTTTCTCATTACTGCGCTTGCTTCTTTTTTGGCTGCAGATGCTATGCGCCGGAGTTGACGGAGGACACAAGACAAGTGTTTCCTAGTTCAGCACGGGCGAGGACGCCCGCGTCTACATCGGATGATGGAAGAAATCAGTCAAGAGCAAGCGGTGCATGCGAATGGTTCGGTCACAGGCGATCTTCGGTTGCATGAATTTCCCAGCCAGATATTTCGCAACACGCGAATGCTGCGCGTGTGGTTGCCTCCGAGATACGACGCGCCAGACAACAGCACACGGCACTACCCTGTGCTTTACCTGAACGATGGCCAGAATCTGTTTGACCGCGCGACGGCCTTCGCCGGCGTGGAATGGCAAGTGGACGAAACTGCGGACCGACTGATTCGCCAGGAAGCGATTCCTCCGCTGATCGTTGTAGGCATCGACAATACTCAAGGCGACCGCATCAAGGAGTACCTGCCGTTCCGCTCGTTTCACCCGCCGGTTCTGCGGCCGCAAGGGAAGCGCTATCCGGACTTTCTGATCAATGAAGTCATGCCGTTTGTCCATGAGCGATACCGGATCGCGAAAGGGCCTGAAAATACAGGGTTGGGTGGGTCCTCTCTGGGCGCGCTGATTTCGCTATTCACGGTGATCGAGCGATCTGCGGTCTTTGGACGCCTGCTGCTGGAGAGCCCATCATTATTTGTTTCTCATCGAAGGATCCTGAAATGCAGCCGGGGATTTCGGAAATGGCCGGAGAAAGTGTTTCTGGCGATCGGCACCCGGGAATCGGGACGTGAGGACAAGGACACACAGGTTGTCGAAGACGTTCGTGAACTCGCGGGAAGTCTGCGGCGGGCGGGCTTGGACGAGAGCCGATTGTTGGTGAAAATCGACGAGGGCGCGACCCACAACGAGGGCGAGTGGGCGAAGCGCTTTCCCGAGGCGTTGATCTTTCTGTTTGCGAAGCCGGCGTCGTGAGCCGAGTCAGACGGGCCGAGCCAACATGGAACGGTCTGGAACCGGAGTGATAACATCGGCAGCCGTGAAAATTTACCTGATCATTGTGAGTGTTGTCGTAGTTGAGATTGCCGTGGCTTCGACTCTCGTTCCTCTTACCGACCGAGGGCGAGTGGCGAGCACCGACTTTGTGAATTTCTACGTCGGTGCGTCGATTGTGCGCGTTGGCGATGGCGCAAGGCTTTATCAACGCAACACTCAGGATGCCGCGTTCAAGTCGGTTCTGGGGTACGCGTCGAACCAATACTTTCTCCATCCGGTTTTCGAGGCCGCCCTGTTCACTCCACTGACGCGGCTAAGTCTGGAGCGTGCGTTTATCTTGTGGACCCTGATCAATGTGGCGCTGTTGGGGCTGTTGCCTCTTATTCTGATGCGTTGTATCCCCCTGGTGAGTGTGCGGCCATATCTTGGACAACTGGGATTTTGTTTCCTGCCAGCCCTGATTGCGGTTGTCTTGGGACAGGATTCTGTGCTGCTGTTGTTTGTGATCAGCTCATCGTATCTTCTGCTCCGGAAGGAGAAAGAAGTAGCTGCGGGATTGGTGCTTTCACTGGCAACGATTAAGTTTCAGTATGTCCTGATCCTGGTGCCTTTGTTACTCTTGTCGCGCAAACTGCGAGTCGGAGCAGGATTCGCTCTTGGCTGCGCGTTGCTGGGCATTGTCTTTTCGCTGATTACAGGACCGGGCGGTTTGATGGGATACTTTGAATTCGTGCGTGGCTTCGAATCGCATTCAGGCTACGGTGGTCTGAATCCGACTTTGATGGTCAATGTTCGTGGTTTCCTTGCCGGAATTGGAGAGACGGCTCATTCCCCTTTGTTTTCCGTCGCGGGCGGAATCATTCTATTGGGTCTGGGGGTGTTTGGGTCGCAGATGGCCCGCGATTCGTCAAGGTTCAGACTGGCTTTCGCACTCTATCTGAGCATCGCCCTCGCCGCCGCGCCATACGCGCATTTTCCTGACATGACGGTGCTGCTTCTGCCACTTCTGCTTGCCCTGGATTACATTGCGGGCATGGGAATCAAGAGTTTTTCGCGCAAGCTGATCTGTGCGTGCTGCGTGCTGATGTTGGTGTGGCCTTTTCTGCTGCTGGTGTTGGGTGGCCATTACTGGTGGAACAGCCGCATCTATCTGGTGTTCCCCGTGATTGTACTTTTCATTGGGGCGTTGACGAGCGAATTGCATTTTTCGAAAGCAGCGAGTCCGGTATCGCTGTCTCCGACTCTCACCTGAGTTGGCGGCTGCGCCGTCACAACCATTGCCTGGCGCGGTGAGGTGATTGTTGTTTGCAGACGCTGCTACAATGCCCTTCACTGATGCGGAGTGCGCGCCTTCTCCGGGTCCTGGCCGCTGCGGTGAAATCGCCGCGCGTAGTGTTTCTGGTGGCGTTGACTGCGCGGCTCTGGGTGTTGCGCCAGCTCCTGCCGGCAAAAGCCTGGCCTGATTTCTACGAGCACAATGAATTTGCGCGAATCGCCTGGGCTGTTGTCTCAGGATTCGGTTACAGCTCTCCGTGGGCTCATACGCCACTTGCACCGACGGCCGTGGAGCCTCCCGTGTACTCCTATCTGCTTGCGGGGATCTTCAAGCTGGCGGGAGCGTACAGCTATGCGTCCCTTTGGATTGCGGTTGGGCTCAACGCAGTAGTATCCGCGGTCACGGCAGTCATCATTCTACGCATCGGCAAGCGGGACCTCGGCACGCTCACGGGAGTGCTGGCGGCGTGGGTTTGGTCGTCCTGGGTGTATGAAGGTGTCGTATCCGTGCGTCTGTGGGAGAGCAGTCTCGCAGCCCTATTTCTTGCCGTTGCACTTCTATTGCTGCCCGAGGTCGCGGCCTCGCTCCGGTGGTCGGACTGGCTGTTCTTTGGATTGCTGGCGGGGGTGGCTGCTCTCACCAATACGACTTTGTTATCCCTGTTTCCGTTTTTCTGGCTGTGGCTCTGGATCCAGTGCCTGCCTCGCGCGCGTACACAAGTCAAGTTCTTGGTGGCATCAATCGCTGTCTGCACGCTGACGTTGTTGCCCTGGACTGTTCGCAATTATGAAACCTTCCACCGGCTAATGCCGATGCGCGACAACTTCGGACTGGAATTGTGGATAGGAAATCATGAAGGGGCGATGCAGTCACACCAATTCCCGCGTGATTTTCCGCTGATTGATCCGACGGAATATAACCGTCTGGGAGAACTCCCTTTCATGGAGGCCAAGCGCCAGATCGGGCTACAGTTTATCGGGCGGCATCCGGGAGAGTTCTTGTGGCTGTCCGCCCGGCGTTGCTTCAGGTTCTGGACCACGCCGGAAGGCTCTGCGTGGCCCTGGATAAGTCTACTGGCGTGGCTGGGCCTGGTCCTCGCGCTGCGAAACCTGAAAGGCAATGCGGTGCCGAGCGCCATTGTGATGGTAGTGTTTCCTGTCGTCTACTACATCACCCACACGTTTCCCACTTACCGGCATCCCATCGAACCGGTTGTTCTTCTGCTGGCGTCCTATGCAGCGATCCAGACGCCGCAAATGGTCGGCGGGTGGTTGAGGCGAGTCCGCGACTGCGGAACGGCTATCCGACCTGATTCACCCGTCTCTGCGCCGGGCACTTCATGATGTAAACTGGCGCGTCAGCCGGGCCGGCCTCTGCCGAAGAGGTCGTGCCTCTTGCGCAGTCCCGGTCGGAGATTCGCTGTTTATGTCATCCAGATCGTCCATGGGTCCAAACTCTCTTGACGACGGGTTGTTGAAATGGCCTGAGCTCTCGGTAGTAATGCCCTGTCTTAACGAAGGCGGTACCATCGGCGCCTGCATCGATCAGATTCGCAAAACCCTTCAGGAGAACCAGATCGCAGGCGAAATCATTGTTGCCGACAACGGCAGCACCGATAACTCGGCGGGCATCGCCCAGAGCAAAGGGGCGGTTGTCGTGCCGGTCGAGAACAAGGGGTACGGGAGCGCCCTTATGGGAGGAATCAGCGTTGCCCGCGGCAAATACATCATCATGGGAGATGCTGACGGCAGCTATGACTTTACCCACATTCCTGTATTTCTAGAGAAACTCCGAGCAGGGAATGAGTTGGTAATGGGAAACCGGTTTGCGGGTGGGATTCAGCCGGGGGCGATGCCTCCTTTGCATCGCTACTTAGGAAATCCGTTACTGACTGCAATCGGGCGTCTTTTCTTCAGGGCGAAGTGCAACGATTTTTATTGTGGGTTGCGCGGTTTTACCAAGGTCGCGTACGAGAACATGACCCTCCGCACAACGGGGATGGAGTTTGCCAGCGAAATGGTCGTCAAGGCATCGCTTTTCAGGATGCGGGTGTGCGAGGTTCCAACCACTCTTTCGCCAGACGGCCGTAGGGGAAAGTCTCACCTGCGCACATGGCATGATGGATTCAGAGGCCTGCGTTTCCTTTTACTGTACAGCCCGCGCTGGCTGTTCTTCTATCCTGGGCTCAGTCTTCTTCTGGTTGGCCTCGCGATCGCCATCTGGCTCTTGCCGGGCCCCAGGAAGGTGGGCCGCAGCTTTCTGGATATCCACACGCTCCTGTATGCAGTGGTGGCTATCCTTGCCGGGTCCCAGGCAATAGTCTTCGCGTTCTTTACTAAGGTGTTTGGCATCACCGAAGGTCTTCTTCCGGAGGACCCCCGCCTGACGCGTGCGTTTCGCACTTTGACTCTCGAAAAAGGACTGCTCCTGGGTGCAATATTGCTTCTGACCGGTGTTGCAATTGCTGGTTACTCCGCCTACACCTGGAGTCGCTCCGGCTTTGGACCAATGAATCCTTTCGTCCTGGTGCGACTGGTTGCCGCTGCGCTAGTATCCATCACTCTGGGCGTGGAGATTATTTTTTCCAGTTTCTTCCTAAGCATTCTCGGTTTGGCGCGCAAATGAGCACGCTGAACCTGCAGTGTTTAAAACTGACCGACATCCCATGGCTCAAGCTTTTGTCAGTTGTCTTCCCGAGAAATCTATACGTCGAAGTGGTTGGGCAATACCTCGCGCATTCATGAATTCATCGACAGCACGACGTGCTCCAGCCCAATGGCCATAGTCATCGAACTGAATGATTCCGCCCGGCGACACGCGATCATAAAGGTGCTCTAGCGTAGCTCTCACACTCTCATACCAATCTCCGTCCACGTGAAGCAGGGCTATGGAGTCAATCCCGCAACTCGGCAGCGTGTTCTCAAATAATCCCGGCACGATAATGGCATGCGCATCGATTCCGAGTTTGCGGAACGAGGATCGCACCGCTTCCGGTGACGCCCGAAAGGCCCCTGCATATGCGCACGCGATAAGTTGGTCTGGATTCTCTGGACCTGGCTCCGGCAATCCTTGAAACGTGTCGAACATCCACAATTTGCGAACGCCGCTCCTTGAGCTCAGAGCTATTAGGGCCGCACTTCCGCCGTGAGCCACTCCGCATTCGACGAAGTCGCCCGGGATGTTGTTGTTCTCTACGTAAAGGACGGCGCGGTGAAGGCTCTGCAATCGAGCGTAACTACACATCGTGATAGGGCGTACCCGGCGAAAGAGAGAGGCAAAATGCGAGGGTGAAACCTGGGCTACCGCCTCTCGGATGTAACGAAGAGTTTGCGAGGCGAGCCACCGTGGCTGTCCTAAGCGGTAGAGTGCCTCTCGAGCAGTTAACCTGATGCCAATCATTCAGATAAATATATACGCGCCTGCAACTTTCCACGGAATTTGTCGCAGGTTTGAGAGAAGTCGGAAAACCACGGTCATACGAGTACAGCTTGCCAAAGTACTTGATCCTCTCGGCAATTTATTTGCTAGTCGGGTTCAGTGATTCGGAGCCGGGCAGAGCCTCCAGGCGCGCGAAAGGCTTGTCGGGACATAGAAGCCAGGCCTTGCGAGTTCTAAAGTACTCCAGAAGTTCGCGATCATTGCTCGGTCCCATTTCGCGCGCCCACACCACTTTTGCATTGTCGATATCAGCCGCGTTGTATACCCACTCGCTGTCGGGGAGGTGTGTTTTGTCATAGCGTACCAGGACCAGGTGTTGGCCGGGCGCATTTTGCAAGGCGCGAACGATTTGGGCTCGAGCAACGTTCCCACGGGGCCATTTCGGCTCGATTTGGGCATGGGCGACGATTGCGGTGAGTCGGAGAATGATCATGGCGCAGAGAATCAGCGGAACCACTCGCACCAGGGCAACGCCTACCGGCTCTCCACGCCAGCGCCAGAGTCTCATATGCCGCATGCACTGCAGCAAACCGAGATAAAGAAGGCCGAGCGCCGGCGCAAAATAGTGGGGAGACATCCACGTCTCGAGCGCGAGACCTACCAGGAACAAGGCGCCTGCAAGCAGAGGAAACCGCATTTTTCGGTCGCGTACGATGCAAGGGAAAGCCAATAGCGGAAGGCCAAGGGCCGGGCCCACATAGAAACCCCACATCATCCACGCCCGGGTTACACAAGTCCGGAGAAATCCATTGAAAGTGCGTTCGTACCTGTAGGCGGTGAGATCCTTTTTGTGGAATTCGCGCATCACCGCATGACGATAAGAAGGTGGAGGTAGCGGTTTCCGCCATAAGAAAGCTGGCGCCTGTCCGTAGGTCCTTTGGCTTACCACGTATGGCATCAAGAATGGGTTTCCAGTTACTCGAAAGTTGTAGTATCCGGTTCCCGCCGCAGCGACACCCAGAACTAAGACAAGTGGCACGACCAGGCGTCCGAGAGCGACCGTTAAGTGTGGGTGCCGCGGTCCCACCAGCCAAATCAGCAGGGCCACTGCCACCGCGAAACTCAGGACCAGGCCCTCGTAAGGTCGGCTGTTTGCAAGGATGACCAACCCTAAGGCCATAAGGAGGGCATCTCGCACGCGGCAGTGACGCTTAATCCGGGGCAACGCGCCGAGGACAAGAGCTCCTCCGAGCGCGACCACCGAAGCGCTCCAGTAGCCGTTCATCCAATATCCGAAAATTCCCATGCGGAGGACAACCAGGATGCCGCCGTACAACGCCCATGAAGGTGGCAGCCAGCCCTGTAGCATCCAGCACAGGGCAGAACACATGAGCCCCGTGATCAACCATTGCCCGACCCAAGGGTGCCCGAGTCGCTCACCCGCCGCAAGGACAAGCCCTTCCGTTGGGCCGTACTGCGAGGCGTAAGTGGGCTGCTGAATGATGTGAAAGCTCTCGAAGTGAACCCACATGGGGTGAGGGGGATTGGTCAACCGTCCGTGAGCAAAAGTGTCGGCGGCGAGCAGGTAACTGAATTCGTCGTGTGCCGCCGGCTGCGGGATGCCGAGAATGGGAATCAGAGCCGCTCGAATAAAAAGGGGCAGGAAACCGATCATTAAGACGCAGATTATCTTTCTCCCCGCCAATCTGGTCAAAGAGTTCGTAAGGAACGCGGGAGAAGTCACTGCTCTTTTTCCCTGCCGCACTACAATCATCGCGACCAGAGGAATTAGCAGAAACGCCTCGATCAGCGGGAGAGCCCATCTCGCGAGCCACAACTGCAGGGGCGGAATATCTGGTGGATTCATGAATGGCAACAGATGATTGCCGGCACGAAAGATATGAGGATCATTTTGCCGAGCTCAAGAGATCTCCTCACTAACTCAGTAAGCGGCGATTCATTGCGACGAAGTTGCTAGGTTATCATTAAAATCAGTCTGATAAAGGATGACCAAATCCCCTCAAATTCTGGCATGGAGCGCAGTGAGCCTTCTCGGGGCACTTGCCGTGGGGACGATCGCGCTGCACCGCGGCGAGCAGATTAATGCCATGTGGCTGGTGGTCGCCGCCGTTTGCTCCTACACGGTGGGGTACCGCTTCTACAGTAAATTTGTTTCCGCCAAAGTGCTTGCTGTCGACGCGCTGCGGGCCACCCCCGCCGAACGACTGGATGACGGACGCGATTTTGTTCCCACGAACAAATGGGTAGTCTTCGGACATCACTTCGCCGCAATCGCGGGGCCGGGGCCATTGGTCGGGCCGGTGCTCGCCGCACAATTTGGCTACCTTCCGGGAACGCTTTATATATTGGCCGGCGCGGTGTTTGGCGGCTGTGTGCAGGACTTTGTGATTCTGCTTTTCTCGGTGCGACGGGACGGAAAATCGCTCACCGAAATGGCGCGCGAGGAAATCGGGCGTGTAGGTGGATTTGTAGCTTACGTGGCAGTTATCAGCATTATCGTGATTCTGCTCGGTGCTGGGGCGTTGATCGTGGTGAATGCCTTGAAGTCGAGTCCATGGGGCGTGTTCACCATTGCGATGACAATCCCAATCGCGCTGTTGATGGGCTTGTACCTGCGCCGCTTGCGCCCCGGCAAAGTGTTGGAGGTTTCGTTTCTCGGATTCATTCTGGTGATGCTCGCCATTTGGGGTGGTCAGTGGGTCTCGCAGAACCTCGCGATTGCTCCGTGGTTCACCCTGACTGCGTCCACGCTTGCCGTTGTCATCATCATTTATGGGTTCGCCGCTTCGGCGTTGCCGGTCTGGTTGTTGCTGGCGCCGCGCGATTACTTGAGCACCTTTGTCAAGCTGGGAACGATCGGATTGCTGGCTTTGGGAATTATCGCGCTGCGTCCCACACTGCACATGCCGCCGCTGACGCGGTTTGTCGACGGGACAGGGCCGATTTTTGCTGGCAAAATTTTCCCCTTCGCCTTCATCACCATCGCGTGTGGCGCCATCAGCGGATTTCATTCTCTGATCTCGAGCGGCACCACTCCCAAACTCATTCGACGCGAACCCGAAACGCGCATGGTGGGCTACGGCGCGATGATGGCCGAATCGATGGTCGCCGTTATGGCGACGATTGCTGCTTGCGTGCTTCAGCCGGGCACTTATTTTGCGATCAACAGTCCGGCTGGAGTGGTGGGGCAGTCGCCTGACGCGGCCGCCGCAACCATCACCGGTTGGGGATTTCCGGTCACGGCAGCGGGAATGCAGGCGTTGGCGCAGGCCGTGGGCGAGCAGACGTTGTTCAATCGCACCGGCGGAGCGCCCGCGTTTGCTGTCGGGATGGCCCACATTTTTTCCAGCAGCCTGGGCGGACAAGCCGTCATGGCCATCTGGTATCACTTTGCGATCATGTTTGAGGCGTTGTTTATTCTCACTGTTCTCGATGCCGGTACACGCGTGGGCCGTTTCATGGTTCAGGATGCGCTCGGCCATATTTGGAAGCCGCTTGGCCGTACCAGTTGGTATCCCTCGATTCTTGCAACCAGCGCACTGATTGTGGCGGCATGGGGATCGTTCTTGTGGCAAGGAGTGAAAGATCCCCTGGGCGGAATCAATTCTCTTTGGCCGCTGTTTGGTATCTGCAATCAACTGCTGGCGACTGTGGCGTTGTGCGTGGCCACGACGATCATTGTCAAGATGGGCAAGGCCCGCTATTCGGCAGTCACTCTGGTTCCGCTCGTATGGCTGGTTTCGGTGACTTTCACGGCGTCGTGGCAGAAAATGTTTGATCCGAATCCGCGGATTGGCTTTCTGGCGCACGCGCGGCTACTGGCTTCTTCGGCGGTGAGAAGCCATGAGATCTCGCGGCAGATCTTTAACGACCGGCTCGATGCCGTTGTGACCGGCGTACTGGTCTGCCTGGTTGCACTCATTTTGCTGGAGTCGGTCTTTCTGTGGATGCGTGTGCTCTCGGGCAGCATGCAGGCGAGGATAAGAGAATCGCCGTTCGTGCCCACGCGGTTTGCGCCGGAGGAGCAGGGATGACGCAGCTTCGGCAAATCATTGCGACTGTCATTGCCACTCTCCGTGAGATTTTCGATGAGACCGCCTACTCGCGCTTTCTTGCGCGCCATGCAGCGATTTCTTCCCCGAAGGCCTACGCCGCATTTCTGCGCGAACAGCAGATGCTCAAGGCTCGTCGCCCCAAATGCTGCTAGCTTTGACGGCGCGGCGGTTCTCGAATAGCCTGTACATTCCTCAATGAGCGAAGCAGCCATTTCCGTGCAGGCGCTGCAAAAGGCCTATGGGCCGGTTCAGGCCGTCCGAGGCTTGGATTTTGAAATCCAAACCGGGGAAGTCTTCGGCCTGCTCGGTCCGAATGGCGCGGGCAAGACGACTACGGTCGAAATTCTCGAAGGCTTACGAACGCGCAGCGCCGGACAGGTGTTGGTGTTGGGTTTCGATCCGGAGAAGCAAAAACAGCAACTCAAGGATCGCATTGGCGTCTGCCTGCAAGCCACGAATCTGCCGGACAAGATTCGCGTCCGCGAAGCCCTGCACGTATTTTCGTCTTTTTACAGCCGCAAAGTTGACGCCAACGAAATACTGAAGCGACTGCAACTTGAGGACAAGCGCGATGCCTTCTACAGCACGCTCTCGGGCGGCCAGAAGCAGCGCTTAGCCCTGGCGCTGGCATTGGTGAACGATCCTGCGTTGCTTTTTTTGGACGAACCCACGACCGGCCTCGATCCCCAGGTTCGCGCGGAGATTCATGGGCTGCTCGAGCAACTGCGGGATGAGAAGCGCACCATTCTGCTGACCACTCACTACATCGAGGAAGCGGAGCGCCTCTGCGACCGCGTTGCCATTATCGATCAGGGCCGGATCATCGCTATGGACACGCCCAGCAAGTTGCAGCAGCAGAGCCGGGCGGCTTCGACCATCGTGGTGACGTGCGACAAAGCGGTCCCGGCGCAGCGTCCAGTCTGGGCGGAGGCGATAGAGAGTAGCGTGGATTCGACCGGCCATGCGCTCACGGTGATTTCGCGGCGTCCAGCGTCCACGCTGGTAGACCTGATCAAATGGATTGACCAGAGCGGCCTTGAACTCGTGGACGTTCATCTCAAGAAGCCGACACTCGAAGATGTGTTTATCGAACTGACGGGAAAACGCCTGCGCGACTGAACTATGAAAGGCTACATCGCACTCGTCCAGTTGGATCTCAAGCTCGCGCTGCGGCAGAAGTCTGTCTTGTTTTTCAACTACATGTTCCCGCTGATTTTCTTCGTGATCTTCGCTCAGGCTATGCACGGCGATCGCGGCAACGCGATGACCCAGGTTCTCACCATGGTCATCATCATCGGAGTGCTGGGCAACGGGTTATTTGGCGCTGGCGTTCGCGCGGTGCAGGAGCGCGAGTCAAACGTGCTTCGCCGTTACAAGGTCACTCCGATTACCCCAGCGCCAATACTGATCGCCGCGACCATCGTCGGATGGATTCTCTTCATGCCTTTTGTCGTAATCATGTTTTGCGCGGCGCACTTTGCGTACGGCATGCCCTGGCCGGATAGGCTGGGATCGATTCTTTGTTTTGTGACGCTGGCGATTCTCGCCTTTCGCGCCATCGGAATGATTCTAGCGTCCGTGGCGAATTCCATGCAAGAAAGTCAGATCCTGGTGCAGTTGATTTATCTGCCCATGTTGTTTCTGAGCGGCGCCACGTTTCCAACATCGATGTTTCCTGCCTGGCTCCTCATCGTGACGCAATTCCTGCCAGCCACATATCTCGTATCGGGACTCGAAGGAATGATGCTGCGGCAGGAAAGCCTGGTGGCCAACGGCTTTCCGGCGATGGCGCTGCTGATCACGGTGTTCGTGGGACTGTTCATTTCGTACAAGCTTTTCCGCTGGGAAAAAGAGGAAAAGATTCGCGGCTCTGCCAAGCTGTGGGTGGGCGCGGTTTTATTGCCGTTCATATTGCTCGGTTTGTGGCAGGCGCACACCCGGCAAAATGTGGTCAAGACCAAGATGCTCAACCGCGAACTAGCGCGCGGCGAAACTTCCTTGATTCGTGGGGCGCGCATTTTTGTCGGAGACGGCAAGATCATCGAATCGGGCGCGATCCTGATTCGCAACGGTAAGATCGCCGAGATTTATGAGGGGGAAGGGCCTGACCCAAAGACGGTGAAGGCCACGCTCATCGAGGCCGCCGGGAAAACGGTTCTGCCGGGACTGATCGATGTGCATGTCCATCTAGTAGCCACAGGCGGCTTCTATCCGGACATGAGGAACTACGATCCCGAGTCTCACATGTTGCGCAATCTGGCAGCTTATCTTTACAGCGGCGTGACTGCGGTAAGAAGCGTGGGCGACCCTTTGGACATCGTGCTCAAGGTCCGCTCAACCGTGAACAATGGCGAAAGATTGGGGGCTGAACTCTTCACGTGTGGGCCACTGTTTACTGCTCAAGGAGGCCACGGGACCGAATACTTCAAAGACATGCCGCCAAACATCCGGCAGCAGGCAGAAGCGCAGTTCACCCGCATCCCCGCTTCCGCCGAAGACGCCCGACGGCAGGTCGATGAACTCAAGCGCTCCGGCGTAGATTGCATCAAGGCCATACTTGAAGCTGGCGCCGGCTCCAGAGTATTCAATCGTCTCGACAGCGCGATCTTCCAGGCCATTGCCCAGGAGGCCCATGCTCAGGGATTGCCTCTGGCTGTGCATACCGGAGATCTACGGGACGTGACAGATGCGGTCTCCGTTAGTGCGGATTCTATCGAGCACGGTTCGTTCCGTGAGGCCATCCCAGATTCTCTGTTCCGGCAAATGGTTAGCGAGAAGACTTTCTATGATCCGACGCTCAGCGTCGGCGAAGCGTTTAAGGATTTCGCTGCCGGCAAAACCGATCTGCTGAAACGCTCGCTGGTGCAGCAAGTCGGGCCTACAGATCTAATCGAAGGTACCGAGACGGCGATGGCTTCCAAAGACATCGAGCCGATCCGCGAGCGGATCGCGCAATTTCCCCTCAACTTGGACATGGGAACCCAAAATCTTCTGCGAGCCTATAAAGACGGCGTCACTCTGGTTACCGGCAGCGACGCCGGTAATTACCTGATACTTCATGGACCGACGGTTCAACACGAACTTGTACTGTGGGTGCGAGCGGGTATTCCTGCATCGGTTGCGCTTCAGGCTGCGACTTACAACGCCGCCCGCCTGTTGCGCGCCGAAAACCACATCGGTTCAATTCGCGTGGGCAACGATGCTGATCTGCTGGTGGTTGATGGGAATCCGCTCGAGGATATTACCGCGGTCGAACGCATTTCAATCGTCGTTTATAAGGGCGAGCAACTGGATCGGTCCGACCTATTCAATCAAGAGTAAACGTGCGAGAGTAAACAGAATCCTTTGCGCTGGGTGCTAGACTTTGAGGGATGCGCGTTCTCGGCATTGATTGCGGCACGGAGTACACCGGGTACGGCGTCGTCGAACTGTGTCACGACGACAAGCTGATTTGTCTTGCCTGCGGTGCGGTCAAACTTTCTCCTCGCGATTCGATGCCAGCGCGTTTGTCAACCATTTTCGGCCGCCTGGGCGCGATCATTGTCGAATTTCAACCTGACCGAGTTGCTATCGAAGACGTCTTCTATGCGTTGAACGTCAAGTCGGCGCTCAAGCTGGGACAAGTGCGGGGGGTTGCGATGCTGGCTGCGTCTTCAGCCGGATTGGCAGTCGCTGAGTACTCGCCGCTCACAATTAAGTCTGCGGTCGTCGGCTACGGCCGCGCGGAGAAACAGCAGGTTCAGCACATGGTTGCGCGCCTGCTCAATCTTGCCGAGATTCCCGAGCCGCCGGACGCCGCCGATGCTCTCGCGATTGCGATTTGTCACCTGCATACTTCGGCGACGCTCGAGCGCCAGCGCGTGGGGGCAAGATGAAGTCAAAATCGTAACCTTGCAGGAAACGCTCACCATGGGTTTTTTGGCATAATCCCTACTGCATGTTTCTGGTCAGGCTCGAATCATTCTCGCGGTTGCACAAGGGGCGGCTACTCAGTCTGGTATTTGCGCTTGCCTGTTTTCTGTTACCCGCCGTGGCTCAGCAACCCGCCGCCACGATCACCTTTACTTACGATTTTCCGGGTTCTGATCCCGATCACTACGTGATCTCCATATCCGAGAGTGACGGCGGTTCATACGAGTCCGACGGCAAGCTCAATGCGGAGGCCGAGACTGGCGATCCTTTCCATTTCGATTTCAACTTGTCCCAGCTCGCGCGCACTCGAATTTTTGACCTTGCGAAGCAGGCGCATTATTTCGAAGGCGAGGTTGATTCCAAGAAAAAGAATCTGGCTTTCACTGGGACCAAGACCTTGACTTATAAGGACGCGCAAAAAAGTACGCATGCGAGCTACAACTATTCGACCGCCCCCCCCATTCAGGAAATCACTGCTCTTTTCCAATCCCTCTCTACATCTTTGGAATTCGGCCATCGGCTGGATTATTACTTGCACTACCAGAAACTTGCCTTGGACGAGGAACTGAAGCGGATGGAAGAACAGTCCAACAGGGGCAGCGGGCTCGAAGAAATCTCGTCAGTGGCTCCGGTCCTGCAAAAGATTGCGGATGATCCGTCCGTGATCAATGTCGTCCGAGCGCGCGCACAGCGCCTGCTGCAGTTGGCTGCCAAGGGGAACAAGTAACGAGCGGCAAGGCCAAAAATATATGCGATTTACAGACAACAGGATCGCCCCAAGCGTGTTCTAATAATGCAAGAGGGGCCGTTCCCGGGGGTGTTCCGTGTCCAATGTGAGTGTCAGGTTGCGTCTGGCCGCGGTTGCGGCGTCGTCTCTTCTAGTTGTTGCCTCGCTAACCATCCCCGCCTTTGCCGATTCGCAAGCCCGCGTGGTGCGATTGAGCCAGGTTCAGGGCGACGTACAGGTCGACCGCAACATAGGACAGGGCTACGAGAAGGCGTTTCTGAACTTGCCCATCACGCAAGGCGTCAAGTTACGGACCAGAAACGACGGTCGCGCCGAGGTGGAGTTCGAAGACGGCAGCACGCTGCGGGTTACTCCGGACACGGTAATCAACTTTCCTCAGCTCTCGCTTCGCGACTCCGGCGCAAAGGTCTCGGCAGTACATCTGCAAGAGGGCACTGCGTATGTCAACTTTGCGGGCGCAAAGGATGACGAGTTCACGCTGACGTTCGCTCACGAGAAACTCTCGCTCGCACATGCAGCTCACCTTCGCATCGAAATGGCTGATACTACGGCAACCCTCGCCGTTTTTAGCGGCGACGGGCGGGTCGATGGCGATTCAGGTAGTGTCGCTGTCGATAAGAAGCATACCGCAACGTTTGATCTCACCGACGACGATCACTACACCCTGGAGAAGGATCTGGAACCCGACCCTTACGACGCCTGGGACAAGCAGCAGGATCAATATCAGCAGCAATACGCAAGTAACTCTTACAGCAGCTATTCGCCGTATGCCTACGGCAGCAGCGATCTCAACTACTACGGTAGCTTTTCGAATGTGCCGGACTACGGAACGGTATGGCAGCCGTACTTCGCCGGAGGCGGATGGGATCCGTTTATGAACGGAGCCTGGGCATTCACTCCCGGATTCGGTTACGGCTGGGTCTCGGGATACCCGTGGGGCTGGACGCCATACCACTCCGGTTCCTGGGTTCATTTGCCGACCGGCTGGGCGTGGCAGCCCGGAGGGCCTTGGTCGCCGTGGAATGCACCCAGAGTCGTCAATCCGCCGTCGGGTTTTGTTTTGCCGCGGCCTCCGACGAATCCGGGAAACGGAACGATCATCGTGAACCGTGGCCCAGTACCGATCCAGCTCGGAAGATCGTTCAACCGGTTGGAGATCTCCAAGAACTCGGCGGGACTCGGAATCCCGCGTGGCGGCATTAAGGATATGAGCCAACTGTCGAACACGGTTCAGCAGAAGGGATTCGCCGAGACAAGAGTTCACACTGCACCCGTGGGGATCAGTTGGTGGAACAGCGGATATACAACACCGGCTTTGTCCGCAGGCGCAGGGCATGGCGGTGCAGCCCCCAGTGCCACGGCCGGACATTCCAGTTCGGGCCATTCCAGCGGCCATCGCTAGGACGATCATCTGGATCGCCTTTTGGCGCAAGGTTCATTTTTTATCGCCGAAGTAACGTTCGCGCAGCCGCTCAGATCGTCTTCCGCATGCGCAGCCAAACTGTCTTGCAGTGTTTTGTTATGATCTCGAGCCGCATTCGCGGCGACTGGAAGATGCCAGAATGAAAAGAGCGTGGTAAGCTTTCTGTCCGTCTCAGTAAACGAGAGGTTCGAGGTTAACTAACAATGCGCGTTTATTTCCTGCCGATTTTTCTGCTGAGCCTTTTGTCATTCCCTGCATTCGCCCAAACTACGCCGGCGAAAGACTCCAGCAAACCAGTCCAGCTTGACCACTTCGATCCGAAGCAGGTCGATCCCGCGGTCGATCCGTGCACCGATTTTTATCAGTACTCGTGCAACCGCTGGATCGCCAACAATCCCGTGCCGGCCGATGAAGTGTTCTGGGGATCTTTCGGTAAGCTCCAGTTGTGGAACGAAGTGTTCGTGCACCAGACTGTGCTAGAAGTGGCAGCCAAGCCCGCAGCCGAGCGGACGCCGGTCGAACGAAAGGTTGGCGATTATTGGTCGGCTTGCACGGATGAGAAACAAAGAAATGCGACTGCCCTCGACACCTTAAGGCCTCAATTACGGCGGATCGACGCTATGCGCGACAAGCGCGAGATCGCCGACGTTGTGGCCAATCTTCATCGTTCGATTGCGGGCGCTTGGAATCCCGCCGATCCCGAGACCTATGCGGCCCTGTTTGGCTTTGGCGCGCAGCCCGATTTTCACGATACGACCCATGTGGTCGCGCAGTTTGATCAAGGCGGCATGGGCCTTCCCGGGCGGGAATTCTACTTGAACGACGACGCGAAGTCGGTCGAAATCCGGGCCAAGTACGTCGCCCACATCGCCCGTATGTACGAACTTTCTGGAGTACCGTCCGCGCAGGCGAAGGCAGATGCCGCCGTGGTGCTTCAAATGGAAACTGCGATGGCGAAGTCCGCGATGGAAATCGTCAAACGGCGCGACCCCAAAAACCTCGACAACGAAATGAGTCTGGATGAGGTCAAGAAACTGGCTCCATCTTTTGACTTCAGCCGTTACTTGCAATCGGTGCATGCTCCAGCGACGGGTACCTTTATCGTGACATCGCCGGATTTCTTTCGGGAAACCGAGCAACTCATTCAAAGCGAGTCGCTCGATCACTGGAAAGCCTATTTGAGATGGCAACTGCTGAATGGCCTGGCGGGAGCCCTGAGCGATGATTTCGTAAACGAGGATTTCAGCTTTGTCCCGCAAACTCTGTTTGGCGCGAAGGAGATTCAACCTCTCTGGCGCAGATGCATTCAGTCTGAAGACCGCGACATCGGACAAGCTCTGGGGCAAGCCTACGTAGCGCGTGCCTTCCCGCCGGAAAGCAAGGAGCGCGTTCAGGAAATGGTGAACGCGCTCAAAGTCGCATTGGGCCAGGAAATCGATACCATGGATTGGATGGACGCGCAAACCAAGAAACAAGCGCGCGTAAAGCTTGCCGCCCAGATTGACAAAATCGGATATCCCGACCACTGGCGTGATTATTCATCTCTGGAGATTAGTTCTGACAATCATCTGGCCAACGTTCAGCGTGCCGCGGCATTCGAGATGGATCGTCAGCTCAAGAAGATTGGCAAGCCACTGGACCGGACCGAGTGGACAATGACGCCGCCAACGGTGAACGCCTACGAGGACCCGCAGAACAACACCATCAACTTTCCCGCCGGTATTCTGCAACCGCCGTTTTTCGATCCCACCAAAGACGATACAGTGAACTACGCCGCCGCCGGCGCAGTCATTGGCCACGAAACCATCCATGGCTATGACGATCAGGGACGCAAATTCGACGCGAATGGAAACCTGCACGACTGGTGGACCGCGGCCGATGCCAAGGCGTACGACAAACGCGGCGATTGCATCGCCGAGGAGTACACCGAGTTCGTTCCCGAGGCCGGCGTGAAGCAAAACGGACGCCTCACTCAGGGTGAGAACACCGCCGACAATGGCGGAATTCACCTGGCATTATCCGCGCTAGATGCGGACTTGAAAGGCAAGGGGCAGAGCCTGGATACCAAGGGCGAAGACGGCCTGACGGCGCTGCAACGCTTCTTCCTGTCCTACGCCAATGTCTGGTGCAGCAACCTGAATCCGGAGCTGATGCGGACGATCTTGCTCACGAACCCGCATCCGCTGGACAAGTACCGCGTAAACAATGTGGTGTCGAACATGGCGGAATTCGCCAAAGCTTTCGGGTGCCACAAAGGACAGGCCATGGTGCGGGAGAACGCTTGCCGGGTGTGGTGAATCGGGATTCTTCTTGATAGAGGCCGGGCGAGAGACGCCCGTTTCCCATCAATCGATTCCTTATTGACCTAACGAAGCGTTGTATCTCTCCAGGTTCGCCTCGTTTTCAAAATAGAGAACGCCTTTATTGGCACCAACGCCAATCACAGCCGTTGCCTTTTCGACTTTCTTCCTTGAGACCGGATCGATGGCGACACGCTGCCTGCGATCTTTCGCCAGCATGTTCTTGCACATCTCACAGCAGCCGTAGTACGTCTTTCCCTTGATCTCAATTGGGATCTGCGGCTCGTCAAAAGCATGGTTCCTGACCATGCAGACCATTCTGCCGTCGATCTTTGTGAGCTTGCCTTCGGGCGCGGCATCTGCAACGGGCATCTGGGATGTTTGCAGGTCCTTATCAGAGAAACCAAGTGCTGGCGATGGTGTTGCCAACGTGAGAGACGACACAACCATCAGCGTAAGTACCAAGAACAGCGCTTTGTTCTTCATTTCTCTCTCCTTTTTCTGCAGACGAGATTGGCCCTTCCCGCACATCCTCCCATTCGCATCATTTCGCCGCGTTCGCAGCTTCGTCTTTCAGGTAGTTCGCGCTGAGGGTTCCTTTCTTTTTCGCCAGTTCGATTAGCGTCGGATAAAACTGCACAAACGTCGTATCCACCGCGGCGTGCTGCTCGTGGCAGGAGTAGCATGCAGCCTCTTTCGGCACCTGCTTAGACGGACTGTCGGTGTCGAAGCCGAAGAAAGCCCACTTGCCGGCAAAATGCGCCTCATCTTTCACGTGAACTTCACGGCCCATGAGGTCTGATGTCTGATAGTGGCCGCTCTTGTTGATCGACGCCTTGTTCCCTGCCACACGAACTTCAAGCACCAGCATGGTTTTGTCGGGCCAGGTTCCAGTCTGAAGGAATGCCTTGTAAGCATCAGGGTTGACAAATACGTTGTCAAACATCGAATGATCCATCCCCATACCGTTCGGGCTGTAGCTCATGTCGACGCCGGACGTGAGATAGACCCACTCGCGGTAGTTCGCGGGAAACATGAGACGGCCATCCGCCGTGTATGTGGGTGTCTGTGTGGATGAAGTGTTTTCCTTCGTCTGAGCCGGCGCAGTCTTTGAGTCGTACTGCGCGGGAAACAGGAATGCAAGGCAAAGCAGAATCCAAGTACGCACGGTTGTGTCCTCCTGATAACTTTCAAAATCGTGAACTGTCTCACTCTTGCCGCAGCGCAATGAATGGATCGATCGTCGTCACCCGGCGCGCCGGTACAAAACATGCCAGACCGGCAACTACGATAAAAAGCAATGACACGGCAGCAAATGTAGAAATATCTGTCGGGCTCGTGGCGTATAGCAGGGACGAAAGCAGGCGCGCCAGAATCATCGCGCCAATCAGTCCTAGCGCGGTTCCTGCCAGAGCCACGATCAACCCCTGCCTGACCACCATGCGAACCACCGAGCTTTTCGATTGACCAAGCGCCATGCGAATTCCCAGTTCGCGAGTTCGCTGGCTCACCGTCAGCGCCATAATCCCAGCGATGCCGCTCGCGCTGATGAGTAGAGCGAGGCCCGCAAAAATTCCCAGCAGGATCGTCGTGATGCGAGGCGACGCCAGCGATTCATGCTGTAAGTATTCGAGTGTTTCCACCTGATCCACCGCGAGTTGTGGATCCACATCGTGAAGCGCCTTGCGAATCAGAGGCGTAATGCTCATGGGGTCGACCGTGGTTCGTACCAGCAGGCTTCCACCAAATCCCGCTTGATCTGCCGGCAAGTAAACTTCGTCGCTGACGGTGCGCTCGAGCCCATATTCTCGTGCGTCTCCAACCACCCCGGCGATCGTGATCCACGTCTTTCCGGAATCAAAACTTATGCGCTTGCCCACCGGATCCTCGCTGGCAAAACGATGAAGCGCCATGGAATTGTTGATGATCGCAACTTTCATCGCATTCGCATCGTCATGATCCGTGAACGCTCTTCCCCGCAGCAACGGCTGCCGGAGCGTTTCGAAGTATCCCGAGCTCACACCGTTAGCGTCCACGCGTGGCTGCAAGTCGCCGCTCGAAACGGGCCTTCCCTCGATGTCAAAGTTCACGCTCCCCGGCCCACTCGTAAGCGCCATCGGGCTGAAGGGGAAGTTTGAAGCCAGCGCGGCAGACTCAACGCCTCCGACCGCTCGAACGTTTCGCAGGATGTTATCGCCGAGGGCCACGAATTGCGCGCTTTCCGTGTAGCGCGAAAAGTTGGGACTCAGGTTGAGCGAAAGCACTCTCTCCGGACTGAATCCAGGGTCCACACTCAACAGCTTCTCGAAACTGCGAATCATCAGCCCAGCGCCGATCAACAGGACGAACGATACGGCGATCTGTAATACCACCAGCCCCGCCCGCAGGCTCTGTCGCCCTCGGCCGCTGGTAGCCTGCCCGTCGCCTTGTTTGAGAGCATCGGAAACCCGCTGTCTTGAGGAAAGCGCCGGTGCAAAGCCGAACAGAAGCCCGGACAGCACCGATACTCCGAGCGTGAATGCAAGCACCACGCCGTCGATCCGCACTTCGTTCGCGCGAGTAGTAAAGCGTGCCGCGAACTTTACTAACAGGGTCAGCGTAGGATAAGCCAGCTCCAGTCCTAATATGCCGCCAGTCAGCGAGAGCAGAACCGTCTCCGTTAGTAGTTGACGCACCAGGCGGGCCCGGGTCGCCCCCAGAGCACTACGCACGGCGAGTTCCCGCTCCCGCTTCAGCAGCCGCGCCAGCATCAGGTTGGCGACGTTTGCGCAGGCAATCAGCAACACGAAAGCGGCCGCGCCCAGCAAGACGAGCAAGGTAGTCCGCGCCCTGCGCGCTAGGTCCTCCCGCAGCGGCGCGACGGCAACCCCGTAGCCATCGGCCTTCGGATAAACATCCGGATTGGCGCTCTCGACCCGGCTCGCGATCATAGAAAGGTCGGCTTGCGCGGTTGGCAGCGGGACGCCGGGTTTTAGCCGCCCAAACACAGTCATCATGCGATTCCGGCGGTTGGCCATGAAGGTCTGGGCGGAGCGGAACGGGCACTGCGACGTCGGCATGTAAACGTCGTTCTCCGCCGGATATTGCGGCACCGGCGGCAACACGCCAATCACCGTGTGCGGCCGGTTGTTCATGTGAAAAACTTTGCCCACGATATTTGCGTCTCCGCCCTGATGGCTTTGCCAGTACTGATAGCTTAGGACCAGCACTGCGTCCGCATTTTGCGACTCATCGCTGGCCAGAAAAGTCCGGCCGAGCAATGGTTTTACTCCGAGAACGTCGAAGAAGTTGGCTGAAACCACGGCTGTCCTCACGCGTTCCGCGCTGTCATCACCCAGCAGCAGAAAATACATGCTGTGATACTCCACCACGGCATCGAGGGTCTTGGTCTGCTCGCGATAATCCAAGACTTCCTTGTAGGAAAAAGGAATGTCCGCCGATTGCCCGAGAGTGTGCTGATGCGCGACCACCAGTTGTCCGCCGTGCGAATAAGGAAGCGGCCGCAGCAACACGCCGTACACCACGCTGAAAATCGCAGTATTGGCGCCAATTCCCAGCGCGAGTGTCAGCACGACCAGCAGAGAGAATCCGGGGTTGTTGCGCAGAACGCGCGCGCCGTAACGTATGTCCTGCAGCAGGGTTTCCAGCCAGATCCCCACACGAACATCGCGCACTTGTTCCTTTACTTGTTCGACTCCGCCGAGTTCCAGCCTGGCTGCGCGACGCGCGGCATCGGGCGCCATTCCATCGCGAATCTTCTCCTCGGTAAGCAAGTCGAGATACGAGGACACTTCCTGGTCGAGCTCCTGCTCGTGCTCCTGCTTGTGGGACAGGTTGCGAAACAGGCTGGCAAATCGCGCGAACCATCGCATGATTGCGTCTCTTCCCAATGGGAGTCTCGATCCTACGGAGTCTCAAGCGCCTGAGCGATGGCCAGCGAGATTCGCCCCCAACGCTCGGTCTCGGTTTCAAGTTGCCGCCGGCCCGCCTTGGTCAGGCGGTAATACTTGGCTCGGCGATTGTTCTCGGATTCTCCCCAGGTCGAGGTGAGCCATCCTTCCTGCTCCATGCGGTGCAGGGCGGGGAAGAGCGAGCCCGGTTTTACCTGAAAGGTTTCGCTGGTGATCTGCCCCACCCGCCTCGCGATGCCGAGGCCGTGCATTTCCTGGAGGGCGAGCGACTTCAAGATCAGCAGGTCGAGGGTGCCTTGCAGCAGCGGGGTTTGTTCTGGGGCCATCTTCACGCTCCTATAGTCATTCTGTACAAATGTAAGGCTGGTCATATAGAATGTCAATAGGAAACTTACGCGTTTTCAATTCCAGTTCCGCCTGCTGCCTGCGTCCATCTGTAATCTTCTCAGCGGCGGAATAAATCGCGTATACTGGAGTCAGCCCTTAACCACGAAGATCATCGCAACCAGCCTGCGCCTTCGCGATTGAGAATACTCAAAAGCCGAGGTTCGGCAGGAGATATCTATGTCGTTAATCAATGGAGACAAGTCCCGAGCCCATCGTGAGCGGAAGCAGAACATTCAGCGCCGCTTACGAATGCAAGCGCTACTCCAGGCCGAGGCTGCCAAAACTAAACCCGCGGGAGCGCGTAAGAAGGTGAAGTCCGCCGTCCAACCTGAGCCCGTGGCTCAGTAGTTGGCGAACGGCCCGGAACTGACCATGTTCCGGATGGATCGCAACCCGCAAAATCATCCCTGGAGGTGGGTATGGCTGGTCGAAGTCGCTCAAGCTTTAACAAACGCCAAAAGGAGCGCTCGCGGCAGGACAAGCAGCGCGAAAAATTAGAGAAACGCCAGCAGAGAAAGCTGGAAAAGCAGTCCGGCGTGCCCGGTGAAAACGACGATTTCGGACAAAACGACTTCAGCTTAGCCGGAGATTACGAAGAGCCCGAAGAAGTGACCGCCTCCAACTCCGTGGCCGAAGATTAATTCCCGCGATGCCCACGCCGCCCCGGACGCCCCCGTCCGGGGCACCGTCCCCCGCTAAATCAGTGCGACAACACGCCCACCTTGTAAGTTCACCATCAACTAAAGCGGATAGCCCCCGGCCAACTCTGAGGGCCGAGAGGACAGTCACCCATGCAGTTCTTAATTCTTGACAAGCCCCGGGAGGGTTGATAAAGTCTCCTCCGCAGTCGGGCCCCTATCTTTTTCCTCTGGAGGCCGTCCATGTTGACTCCCCTTCGTCGTCGGACAGCGATGTTCTGTCTGCTTGCCTTCACCTCACTAACCTCTAAGTCAATCGCCCAAAACCTCTGCACCGGGACGACGCCCTGTGTCACGACCTGGCACAACGACAACAACCGCACCGGGTGGCAGAAAAACGAAACAACTCTCTGCTCGACCGGCACCGGGTGTACGCAAGTGAACCAAAACAGTTTTGGCTATCTCTGGCAATGGGGCCCAAACATCAACGGAGTTCCTATGGGACGCATTTACGCCCAGCCCCTCGCGGTCGCCGGAGTGAGCACAAATAACCCAAACTGCGACCCCTGCGACCTCGTCTTCATTGCGGACGAGAAAGATTTGCTTTACGCGTTTAGTGCGGAGTCGAATTCGCAAACTCCGGTTTGGGGTCCCATCGATCTTGCGGGCGCAGTGGGTGGTACGTATCTCAATTGCAGCCAGTACCAGAATTATGGCCCTTGTAGCAACCAGTACGGCGGGGTTTTCAGCGGTGCCACCGTGGGAGTCACTGGAACTCCAGTGATAGACACGCAGGCGAGTCCGCCGACCCTATACGCAGCCGCGACCGTGGGGGTTTCCGGGTCCGTGTACTACTATCTCATCGCCGTCGATATCACCAAGGGCACGGTTCTGGGCAGCATCAAGATCGATGGCAAGGTTCCTGGCGTCGCTCCCTCGGCCTGCGGGATCGCGGTCCCCCTACCGGGCGACGTGGTGAACTTTAATAGCACCAGCAACAACTACATTCAACGGTCAGCCCTGCTGCTGCTCAATCACAATGTCTACGTAGCCTTCGCGGCAGGCGACCATCTGGAACTGGAAAACGGCTGGCTGTTTGGCTACCAGTTCACCAACGGCAGTTTTCCAAGCCCAACCGTATTCGCCACCACCCCCTACGGCACGGGCGGAGGTATCTGGCAGTCCGGAGGCGGACCCGCTTCCGACGGCAGCTTTATCTATTTCGCTACCGGAAACGGCAGCTTTTATGAAGGACGCCCACCGGGCCCCCCGGAGCCGCCGATCAATGCCGGCTCCACTCTGCTTAAGCTGGCCCCGTCCAGCCTAACTGTCCAGGACTATTACACTCCCTGGAATGTATTCTCGTTCAGTAACAACGAGGGGTTGTGTGCGGCTGACGAGGATTTCGGCTCGGGTGGAGTACTGGTTTTTCCTGATGCCTTCTACAATGGCCTGAGCCTTGTGGTCAACGCGGACAAGCAATCGAATTTGTACCTAGCGAATACCGCCGCTGGCAGCATGGGAGGGTTTAACCCTAGCGCCAACTGCACGGGCAATTTCAACGACGTTCAGTGCATTACCACGCCGCCCATACCGGGGAACGACCCAGGCCAGGGCTACTGGGCGAGTCCTGCCTATTGGCACTACAGGGACAGCCAGAACAGCGACCACTACATGCTCTATTATTCGGCGTCGACGGAAAGCCTGTCCGTCGCACCGAAGCCGCTGAACGGATACCAGCTACAGACGAGCGGGTCTCCCGGCCCTATAGCATCCGCTACACCCACGTTGACCACAGGAAATGTCCTGTTTTGTCACTTTTCTCCTACGCCGTCGGGATCGTCCAGCACCACCGCCTCGGGAACGGGCATTGTGTGGGCTATCGAGCACCCAAACAAGGACCCCCAGGACTGCCTCGCTGCCCAGGAGATCCCGCACGCGGCGTTACATGCGTTCGACGCGACCACTCTTGTGGAGCTTTACGACAGCAACAAGCCGGCGATAGACACGAAGGTTGGGAAATTTGTGACGTTTTCCACGCCTACGATCTTTAACGCGCACGTATACATAGGAACCCAAACTGAGGTTGATGTGTTTGGGGTGCAATAGCAGACCGGAGGAAAACAGATGAAGATCGGGCATAGAGGTTTGCTGACTTGCCTATGCCTCTCAACCGGCCTTTTCCTGGCCGGGGCCGCGCTCAGTCACCCACGCCAGGCGGCCGGGCGCTCGGACCCCAACTTTACCTGCTCACCCGCACCCTGCGTGCTTCCCCCTACCCAGGCTTCAGAAGGCGGGAGCATCGTAACCGACTCCCCCATGGTGAGCAATCCCCTGAATCCAAAGCAACTGCTGCTGGGCAGTTTTGATGGCAATTGCCCGCCCCCGTCCGTTCTGGGTTTCCGTCTTTCTCGCGATGGTGGCTCGACTTGGAAGCGCGTCAACTGCATGCCTTTCATCGACGGCCCGGTCGGCGTGTATTGGCCGGCCTTTGATCCACTAGTAGGCTACGACCGGAACGGGGTCGCCTATGTCGCGGGGGAGTACGCTGATAGCAAGGGCCAGGGGTATGGTCTCGTCGCTGTCCAAAAATCGGTCGACGGAACCCGCTGGAGCAAGCCCGTAGTCGCGATGCGTCACTCAGGCCTCTCCTCACCGTACGACACCTGGCTGACGGTGGATACCAACCCAGGCAGTCCTCGGGTCAACAACCTGTACGTCTCCGGGGTCATAGGCTTCGCGAATGGCAAGAACTATGTTCTCGTCTCCCATTCTACCGACGGTGGTGCCACTTGGAAGCAAGTCGCGGTGGACAATCCAGCCCAAAAAATTCCGGAGGAAGACCGCTTTCCGCGCGTGGCCGCCGGCGCAAACGGCATCGTGTACACGACCTGGCTACACTGCCGCGGAAAGAGCGGAGAAGGGGGCGCTGCGTGCCGCACCGCCCATATGATGTTCTCGCAGTCCACGAATGGTGGTCAGACGTGGTCTACGCCTCAACTGATCGCCACAGTAGGAATGCCATACTATTGGCAACTGCCGAACACCAATCCGGGCATAAGGGTTTACAACTACCCGGTCATCGCCGCCGACAACAGCGATGGCCCTCACAGCGGGAATTTGTACGTGGCGATGTACACGTGGACGGGCAAATATCTGCGAGTGCAGGTCATCCGCTCGACCGACGGCGGCAAGACCTGGTCGCAGCCCGTGCCGCTGGCACCGGAGAGCGATACCCACGACCAATTCTTCCCCTCGCTCTCGGTCAGTCCCACCGGACTGGTCGGGGTAAGCTGGCTAGACCGGCGCTACGACCCTGCCGACATCGACTACCAGGCATTCGCCGCCATCTCAACCGATGGCGGGCAGACCTTCGGAACAAACTGGCAACTGACCACGGCGTTCTCCAACCCAGACGTAAACGGGGCCTACAACTGGATGGGCGATTACACTGGCAACACCTGGGCGGGAAACAACTTCATCGCCGCCTGGATGGACAGTAGCAACGGCGTCGACATGCAAGAAGTAATCGGCGGCGTCCGCCTGAAGTA
>DATNHO010000206.1:0-36628 GCA_035604895.1 Terriglobales bacterium
CATGGACATGCGCGGCTTGCAGGCGCTGGTGGCAGGCGGTGAGGCACAGAACGCCAGCCTGCGTGGCGTTTCGGCGTATTCGGGACAGTCGACGCTCAATGCCTTGAATTCCAATTTCACCACCCAGGAAACGCTGGTGACGCTGGCCAGCGATACCGGTGGGCGCGCTTTTCTCGATTCCAACGATTTCAGCAAGATTTTCAAAGGAGTTCAGCAGGACACGTCGACGTACTACCTGCTCGGCTATCACAGCACGAACCTCGCTCGCGACGGCCGTTACCGGCGCATCGTTGTGAAGGTCAATATTCCGGGAGCAAAGATCGACTACCGCCGCGGATACTACGCGCCCGCGGACTATCAGCATTCCACTAGTGATGACAAGGAACGGCAGCTTGAGGAGGAACTGGCGTCTGAGCTGCCGTCCACGGATTTGCCGCTGTACCTGGGCGTCGCCTACTTTCGCCTTGAGGGCAACAAGTTTTTCGTCCCCATTTCGCTGGTGGTGCCGGGATCGCAGATCCCATTCGTTCGCAGTAGCGATCGCGACAAGGCAACGCTCGATGTGATTGGAATGGTGCTCGATAGCGAACAGCACCCCCTGAATCGAATTCGTGACACTGTGAAACTCGCGGTCAACACTTCGACTGAAGTGCAAAAGAAGAATGTGCAGTATGACACGGGGATGAGCCTGTTGAGCGGCAGGTATCACTTGAAATTTGTGGTGCGGGAGAATCAGACTGGGCGCATGGGATCGTTTGAAACGGACATCGAAGTACCGGATTTGAAGTCACAGCCGTTGAAAATGAGTTCGGTAGTGCTCGCGAGCCAGGTTCAAACCGTAAAGAAAGCTGCGAACCTGAACCCGCTGGTTCACGACGGCTCTGAGATCATCCCCAACATCACGCATGTTTTCTCGGCCGCGCAGCACCTGCTTCTCTATTACGAGGTGTACGATCCTGCGCATCCGGCGGCCGCAGATTCTGAAAGAAACGGAGAAAACAAACCTGGAATCCGGCTTTTGACCAACGTCGCGTTCTTCCAGGGTAAAGCGAAAACCTACGAAAGTTCGCTGGTCGAGCTGACGGAATTGAATGCGCGAGAGCGAAAGGCTGCGGTCTTCCAGCTAGACGTGCCACTCACATCGCTCAAGCCCGGCTTTTACACCTGCCAGGTAAATGTGATCGATGACGCAGCCGGTCGCTTCCTGTTTCCGCGGCTGGTTTTGCTGATCCGGCAAGACAGTTCAAATCCTACACACTGACATCAGGCGCCCGCTTAGACCCTCCGCGCGAACTTACTGCACCGTCAGAACTATGGAGGTGCTGTTCTGAGTTGCCCCGGACGTTCCTGTGATTGTGATGTTGTAGCTGCCAGCGGGAGTACCTCCCGTGCCGGTGCCGCTAGTCTGTCCAGCTGCACTCTGGCCACCTCCGCAAGCAACCTGACCGAGCGAAAGCCCCAGCAACAGGAAGACCACACACCAACTGAACAGCTTTCTACGGCGGGGTGCAGCCACGCCCACCGACCCCAGGACAATCGCCGGTATCAGCAGCCAGATCGCGTACATGCCCGAAGCGTGCCGCATGAGAGCTGCAGTAGGCCCGGCGGTAGTAATCGTTAAGGTGGAAGCTGCTCCTGGCGTGACCGACGGCGAGGAGAACCGGCAAGTCGACATCGGTGGCAGACCCGACGCGCACGCCAGCACTATTGTCTGCGAGAAACCATTCTCGGGAGTCGCGCTAACTGTGGCGCTCGCACTTGCACCGGCCGTTACACCGAGCTTCGCGGGATTTACACCGAGAGCGAAACCGGGCGTACCCATTACTTTCTGGCTGACCATCGGCGACGTGCTGCTGTCGAATGTGACGTCGCCGGAATAAACCCCTGTGATGCTGTGCGCTCCCACTGCCAGCGCAGAGGTTGGGAAGTTTGCCACGCCGCTGTCATTCAAAGTCGCAGAGCCTAGCAGTGTGGTGGCATCCATAAAATTCACCGTACCGGTAGGGACACCAGTTGTGTTCGAAGCTACTGTGGCTCTCAGGCTGACAGTTTGCTTCAGAGTAGAAGGATTCGGCGAAGAAGAAATCGAGATGCTCGTCCCCGCTTGCTGAATTGTCTGCGCGTAACCCACGGTGCGGGGCTCGAAGTTGGCATCGCCCGAGTACACGGCCAAAAGCGTATTCTTCCCGGTCGGCAGGCTGCTCGTTTTGGTGGAGAATTGGCCTTGCACGAGCGGTCCGGAGCCGATGACCGCGCTCCCGCTTTTCAGCGTTACCGTTCCCGTTGGCACACCGACTCCCCGCAGGCCCTCGGCGACGGTCACCGTAACTTGCACACTTTCTCCAAAAGGCGCAGGGTTGCTGGAAGATCGAACCTTCATTAACACACCGCGGCTATTGAGCAATACACTCACCGAGTTGCTGGTCGAGTTTGCAGACACCACGTCAGCGAGTCCGTCGTCGTTGAAGTCACCAACCTGTACCGACGCGGGGCCTGACCCGACCGAGAACAGGGTCGGCGATCCAAACGTGCCGTCGCCGTTCCCCAACAGCACGGTCGCCGTGTTGCCCGCGGAACTGGCAAGTACCAGGTCAAACTTCTTGCGGTCATTGAGGTCGGTGGCGGCAAGTGAGACGGGATTGTTGCCGGTGGGGTAATCGACGGGCTTACTAAAAGTACCGTCGCCGTTCCCCAGAAAAATCGATACCGTCTTGAGGAGGAGATCGGCAACCGCAAAATCTGGTTTGGAATCACCGTTGAAGTCTGCGACCGCCACGGCAGCTGGATTTCCGCCCGCTCCGGTCGAGTAGAACGTAGGAGGTTGAAATGTACCGTTCCCGTTCCCGAGCATCACGCCTGCACTGTTATCGCTTTCATTCACCACGACCAAATCTAGCTTGCCGTCCTGGTTGAAATCCGCGACCGCGACCGAGATGGGCTTGTTCCCCGTCTGGTAATCTGCGTGTGTTTTGAAGGTGCCGTCACCATTCCCGAGCAGCACACTCACCGTGTTGCTATTGAAATCGGTTACCACCAGGTCAAGCTTACCGTCGCCGTTGAAATCGCCCACGGCGACCGAACAGGGGTTGGCTGCGACTGGTAGATAAGTTGGCGGCTGGAATGTTCCATCCCCGTTTCCGAGGAGAATAGCGACGGTGTTGTTGTTGTAGTCTGCCACGGCCAGATCGGGCTTGCCATCCCCATTGAAGTCGCCCGTCGCGATGGCATAGGGGCTGGTTTGTTCGCCTGTGTTGTAATCAACAGCGGCTTGGAAGGAGCCGTCGCCTTTGCCCAAGAAAATCGAGATCGTGTTTTCTCCGTAGTTGACGACCGCAAGGTCCGGCTTGCCATCGCCGTTGAAGTCCTGCACAGCAACCGCGTGGGGGTTGCTGTTATTGCTCACGGGATAGTCAATGCGCGTTTGAAAAGAACCGTCGCCATTGCCCAATAGCGCGCTAACGCTATTCCCTACAGAATTGGTAACCGCGAGATCGGGTATTCCATCCCCATTGAAGTCGGCCACCACCAGCGCGGAGGGGATGTTCCCAGTCCCAAAATCCACTCGCGGGCGGAAAGTGCCATCTCCTCTGCCCATAAGCACGCCGACCGTGTTGCCGTTTCCGTTGGTTACGACAAGGTCGAAGCCGCCATCGCCCTGAAGGTCGACAACCGCGACCGCGGTCGGAGACATTCCCGCGTTGTAGTCCGTGTGGACCGGGAACGACCCATCGCCTTTGCCTAGCAGTACGCTCACGGCACGACCGGCCTGGTCCGCGGTGGCGATGTCCAAGATGCCGTCGCCGTTGAAGTCGCCCACTGTAACCGAGACGGGAGTGTCACCTGTGGCGTAGCCAATCTGATTCTGAAAACTCCCATCCCCATTGCCCAGGAGAATACTCACGACATTATTGTTGTTGCCATTCGCCACCGCCAGGTCCAGCTTGCCGTCTCCATTGAAATCGCCAACCACCACTGATACAGGGTTCACCCCGGTGAGATACTCTTTCTCCGTCTTGAAAGTGCCGTCACCGTTACCCAGAAAAACTCCCACCGAGTTGCTCAAGGTGTTGGTCACGACCAGATCGATTTTTCCGTCTCCGTTCAAATCACCCGCGGCCAGGCCTTGGGGCTGTGTGCCGGTGGGATAGTCCACCTTCGCACTAAAGGTTCCGTCTCCCTTGCCCAGCAAAACGCTGATCGTGTTGCTGCCCAAATTGGTGAGCGCGAGATCCAGGTATCCGTCGCCGTTGAAGTCTCCCACCGCAATGCCCGAGGGCGTGGAACCCGTCACGTAATCCTGCTTGGCGGAGAATGTGCCGTCTCCGTTTCCCAGAAGGATACTGACGGTGTTGCTGTTTGCGTTTGCAATCGCGAGGTCTGTCTTGCCATCCCGGTTGAAGTCGCCCGCGACCACCGCCTGCGGATTGAGACCAGTTGGGAATTGACGAGCGGCGAGGAATTGTCCGGAACGTGCTGCCGACACACCGCAGCACAAGCAAACCACCATGGTCAATAAAGCGGACCTGGACATGATCATGACAAGCTCCCAAGAAAATGTGCGCCTTGCCTCGCATCACATCTTCGATCTCACGCGTCCAAATGCGACTGTCCGGGAAGTACCGGGGCCGCAGCTTGGTGCGAACCGGAGGTGCTTGTGCACTTTCGGCTTACTGGGTCGTCGGAGTTTCGTGCAACCTCGGAGCGCGACACTTTGGGAGAAGTCGCCCCGACCTGCGGCTGCATTGGGGGAGGTTCTTGCTCACAACTAAAACGCACAGACTGACACAGACCTTCGGCCAAGCCAAGTGGACTTTCGTACTACCCCGAAAGGCGGAGCACAAAAAGGGGTACGCCGAAATACCCCGCCCGCGCCAAAAACCAAAAACGAAAGGCCCAAGCAATGCCTGAGCCTTTCGGGGGAGGGCTTTGCTTCAACGACTAGCCGCAATGGTGGAGTCTCGAGGCGAGACCTCGATCTGCTGCTCGACGATCTGACGCAATGCTACGTAGTCCAAGGCGCCGCTGTAGAAATGACCGTTGACGAAGAAGCTTGGCGTACCGCTGAGTCCAAGCTTTACCCCTTCCTCCCGGTCACGTTGTACGTCGGCCGACTCTTCTCCGGAATCAAGGCATTTTGCGAACTGGCTCCCATCCAGATGGAGCGCCACCGCATCATCCTTTAGCCGTTCGACGTCTAGCTCCTTGCTTCTGAACAACTCGTCATGAAATTCCCAGAATTTGCCCTGTTTGCCGGCGCAGCGGGCAGCTTCGGCGGCCTTCTGCGAATGCGCATGCATCGGAAGCGGGAAATCTTTGTAGACAAACGTCAGCTTGTCTCCAAAGTCGCCCTGAAGCTTTCTCAGGTCGGACGCTACTTTCTGGCAATAAGGGCACTCGTAATCAGCGAATTCGACGAGTGTGACGACTGGGTGCTTCGAGCCCGAGCTATAGGCATTCTCGACATTCACGTTGGCGCTTGGGGATGCGAGTTCGACGATTACATTGCTCTGCGCTCGCAATACCCTCACATAGGCGGCACGAGCCTTGTCAACGCGCAGCTGTCGAATTTTCTCGAGGATCTTCGGTCGTACTGTCTCGTAGGGCTGCTCGGTTTCCAGGCCTTCGTAGTAGACCTTCATCTGGTCGTCAGTAGGATCCTGCAGCTGCGACTTGATATCGCGGTCGATTAACTGGTCTACCGTGAGGCCGTCGTGCTTGGCCTTCTGTTCGAGAAGCCGCTTCTCGATCAGATCTTCCAGCGCCTTTTTTTCCGACTGATAATACTGGTTGTGGGCCTGCAGCAGCTTCGCGGACTCTTCCTGCTCCAGATCCGCAACCGTCAGCTTGACCCCGTTCACTTCCGCTACAACAGTTGTATCGGTTTGCGCAAGCGCATTTCCGGCGCTGAGGAATACCGCCGCGCCCAACACAACCCCTGCAAGTTTTCGCAAATGCAACATAACTTTTTCCCCCGTTCCCCGACTACCAACTAAATTACAGAACAAGAAAACGCCAGACAGCAATTTCTGCACCGCCTGGCGAGCCCAACCGTCGTTTGGGCTCCCTGTCGGCAGCCCAAACAGACGGTGCGCATAAGTGTTGAAAACTAGTCACCAGTGCCGCAAGTGCAGATGCCCGACCCGCTGCCATCCAGTTCGATTGCGCTGCATTCCTTATCGAGGGCTGCAGTTTCACCGGAACTCAGACCCGCGTCCTGCGATTCCCCTTCAGTAATCGAGAAGTTGGAATTCTGGATGTGGGTTGCCCATGACCTTAAGGTAGGTGTGGCGGCAATCTTTGCCGGATCTCCGCAAGTGGACGAAACGACTTTGAGTGCTCCGTGGGAGAGGATCTTGCCGGTCAGCGGATTGCTGGTCAAGTCGGTGTTCACGGAAATTGTGCGGATGCTGTTCGGCGAGAGCGAGCAGCTGCAGCATTCGGACATTTCCTGGGAATCATCGAACACATAGATATCCGCGCAGAGAGTCTCATAGGTTGTGCCCGGATTGACGATGTGCACGGTGCCGTCAGGCGCACCGGACGTGTTGGCGTTAGAGAAGTAGTCGACCTTCAAAGTGTCGGCGACTGCTGGTTTTTCTGCTGCCATTGCCGCGCCCGTTACCAAAAGCAACGAGGCGACCATGGTACACACTACGACTAACAGTTGAATCTTGCGCATTTGTTCCTCCTTTTGAGTTGCGCCGCCGGGCAGGGGGAGGAGGATCTAGCTCGGAGCAGTGGCGCTGTCGGCACTGTAGTCTATTATTATGCGTTTACAATTCCCCCGGTGCACTAACCCGTATTCCGTAACCGAAAAAGCTAGCCGATCGGATTAGAAAGGTCATTCGCTAGCCCTCTGTCGCAACCAGTTTCCCCGCGATTCCGGAGCGCGTGGAGACGCCCATCTTAATCATCACCAGCCGAACGAAGGCTTTCACCGTATTCGCACTGATCCCCATCCGCCCGGCAATTTCCTTACTCGTCAGGCCCTGAAGGAGCAGTCTTACCGTTTCCTGCTCACGATGCGTCAAGCCAAATCGTTCCGTGAGCGTGGCAATAGTCGACGCACCATTCGATCTTCTTTCCAGCGTCAGCACTGCCGTAGGCGGATTGGCGGAGGAGCCGTTTGTATGGACGTTCAGGACAAAAGAACTGCAAGAGTAGGTGCGCCGGGCGGAGGCAAATTCTCTCACGAACGTGGTTCGCGAGCGAGCATGACGCTCTACCAGCCGGGCACGGATTTTGCCGCCAAGCCAAATATCCACCTGCCGGATCTCTTCGACCCGCTCTGGGAACGCCAGGATGCGGATGGCTTCGGCATTGGAGGCAATCGGATTCAAAGAAGCATCGACAAGAACGAGCCCTGGTTCGCTCGCGATACGTTTCATGCGCGGAATCCCCCTGCAGCAGGCCCAGCCCCCTCAGTCTGGTACGACTGCTACATTATCTTGTCCACGACTGTTCACAGTTGGATCCCGAGTTTCACGAGACGAATCGCCACCTTGCAGAGCCACTTGCCATGCAGCACGGTACGGCGAATTGCTCAATGCTCAGGAGTGAAAGGCGCACGCTACACCCAGGAAGCGCGAACCTAACTAATCAGGGAGGGCGATGCCATTCTGGTGCCTAGCGGGTTCCCGTGTCAAGTGCTGAACTACTTATTTTTTGTTGCTCCTTATTTGCTACTCCAAATGGATTAGTTCGTCTGCAGTCTGCCGAAGCCTGATTCTGAGCCGATCTCTGCCTCGCCGGTCAAGGAAACGCCAGCATCGTCTTCCGACTCGTGAATGATCGAAAGCCCTTCGATTTGGTCTTGCTCGAGAACAGAAGACTGATCCGCGGACCCGGCGGCAGCGCTTGCTAGGGGTTTGGAAAGACGGGACTGCGCACCGACCCTCAACGCTCTGGCAAATCGAGCGATGGTCTGACTCGACGAAATCACAGCCGAAATGATCTGACGCCAAGCCGTGCGAATTCTGCTGGAGTGCGACTCTCTCACCGCAGTCGCGTCCATAGCATCGCGATACTTCTCGATCCAGTCTCGCTCTTCATCCGGAAGGATCATTTTGTCGACGACCGTTTGCTGGCCAATTTCACTTGTGAGAAACAGGGCAAAAGCAATACCGCTGTCGGCAGTCCAAGGCAATTCCCCAAACGGGCTAGCACGACGGGTGAGAGGTGCGAATGTGGTCGGCGAACCAAGTGGAACGGCTTGAAAAGGCGTCTGGTCGCGGCAATCCCCGATGAACCGGACTGGCTCCTCCGGTGTTAGAATTTTGGCGGCATCGTCGGCTGAACACTTCGAGCCTACGGAGATCTCGAATTGCATCGCATTCCTGTAAGTTGTCTCTGCGTCCTGCCCGCCGTCCTTATGTTTTTCCAGAGCAGCGGGAAACCATCCCCATACCTGAAGCAAGCGGTCATTGCGCAGACAGAAAAAGGGTTGCACATCACGGCCAACAGCCCGCGTCCTTTGGCACAGGTGCTGGACGCCCTGCAAAGAAAATACGGATGGCAGATCAACTATGAGGATCCGCAAGATGTCTATAGTGGCGATCTGGCGCCTTTGCCTCCTGCGCACGCGCAGCCGTCAGACCCTGCTTCTCAGGTTCGACTTCCCAATGGTGGAGCGTTCACTCTGGATTTGCCAGTTGCCCTCGCGCCAGCGCTGCCGGACGAAGCCAAGGCGCTGAGCGCCGTGGTGGACGCATACAACCAGAGCGGCAATCCCGGCCGGTTCGAGTTGCGGAAAGAATCAGAACAGAACTTCGATGTAGTGGGCACCAGTGCGCGCGACGAAAAAGGCCGAATGTCCGAGCAGACGGTCGTCCTTGACGTGCCGATCACGCTGGCGGAGCAACCTCGGAGCGCCGTGGATACAATCGATCTGATTTTCCAACAAGTCTCTCAGGCAAGCCACATCGAGGTAGCACGTGGAGTTTCTCCGAGGAGCCTACTGGCAGGAAGCAAGGTCACTGTCGGCGGGACGAAAGTTGCGGCTCGCGTGCTTTTGGCGCGCACACTGGCGGGCACAAATCGGACCCTTTATTGGCGCATGCTGTTTAACCCGGAATCGAAAGGCTACCTTCTCAGCCTGCACTTGCAACCCCATGCATAGCTCACTCGTAAATCTCAGTTACGGCGTGGCCAGCCCATCGCATCGCGTCGATCTCCGCCGTCTTGGTCTGTCGTTCCGAAGGCTTTGACTTGAGGGCTAATTTTCTGTTTACTCAATGTGCAACCAGCCGGCGCGTCTATGGTCGTTAAGTTCGACTGCAGGCGGAGAACGCCATCTCGGCGCGACATTGCGGCGGGATGCCGGTCATAGCTCTTCTCGGTGAAGAGATGGAGTCCGAAGCATTCGACGCCTTTGATGGCTCGCCCATTTAGAATCGCTTACGCTGGAATTTGGTGTCCGGACTTGGTGCTGCCGTCTTCGTAACCATCGGGTTCAATTGCGCCATTGGAATCTCTCGGCCATTTTCGCAGGCTCACCGCAGTGCAGCGCAATACGTTCGTCGCCTGCTTTCTAGGCTGGTCTCTCGACGCCTTTGATTTCTTCATCCTCATCTTTTGCGTGAACGCGCTCGCCACCCAGTTTCAGACACAAGTTTCGGCCATCACGGAAGCAATTTTTCTCACCCTGGCCATGCGTCCGGTCGGCGCATTTCTGTTCGGATTGATGGCCGACCGTTTTGGCCGCCGTCCCACGCTGATGGTCGACATCATTGCGTATTCGGTGTTTGAGCTCGGTTCCGCCTTTGCTCCTTCGCTGAAGTTTTTTCTAACCATGCGGGCGCTGTTTGGAATCGCGATGGGAGGAGAATGGGGTGTTGGTGCGGCATTGGCTTTTGAAACGCTCCCCGCCGAAGGACGCGGCTTCTTCTCCGGCCTGTTGCAAGAAGGATACGTGGTCGGCTATCTGATGGCCGCTTTCGTGTACGGCACATTGTTCACACTCGTCGGATGGCGGGGTATGTTCGTGATTGGAGCCCTGCCCGCATTCCTGGTGATTTACATTCGCAGCAAAGTCGACGAATCGCCGGCATGGCTTCAGGGACGGGTGTCGCGCGACGCGGAGCAGCATTTGGGGAAGGATATTCTGACTCACGTCGGCAGCTTTATTTTTCTGGTCGTCCTGATGTTCGCTTTTAATTCCTTTAGCCACGGCACGCAAGATCTGTATCCGACCTTCCTGCAGAGGAACCGTCAATTCTCCCCGCAAACCGTGGGACTGATCGCCATCGTCTACAATATTGGCGCCCTGCTGGGCGGAATTTTGTTTGGCACGTGGTCAGAGCGAATCGGCCGCCGCCGGGCTATCGTGATCGCAGCGATTCTCGCCATCCCGGTGATTCCCCTGTGGGCTTATTCCCATACCGTTCCCATGCTGGCTCTGGGGGGATTCCTGATGCAATTCATGGTGCAAGGCGCGTGGGGCGTGATTCCGGCCCATCTGAACGAACTTTCCCCGCCCGCAGTGCGCGCCACGTTTCCGGGCTTCGCATATCAGTTGGGCAATTTTTTCTCATCGCGCAACGCGGTAATTCAGGCCCGATTGGTCGAACGGCGATACGGCGGGAGCTATCCGCCGATGCTGGCAGGGACAGTCGTAATTGTGGCCTCGCTGGTTGCCGTCGTGACTTGGAGCGGGTCTGAAAAAAGGGGTGCGGATTTATCGAATACAAACTAGGAGACCTCGCGGAGCCCCGCCCTCAACCGGCTTCCAAATAAGACTCGGCCTCAGTTCTCGTTGAATTTGAAGCGTGCGGCGCCAGTCAGACATTCACCGGTACCACTGCTCCCACCTTCACCACTTAAACATAGAGCTTAACCGTAAGGAGTTAATCCAAATGGATTATGTTGTTAGGTGAAATGAAAAATGCAGGAACCATGTTGACAAATGATGGGAAGCAGTCAAGAATGTGTCCCGACCTTCCCCAGAGGGCGCTGACCTTCCTTCGTGGATGTTTTGAGTTGCGGAGGATGTATTGATCGAGGCAAGTGCCTGCTTCCGAAATAAACGAAGCGGATCAGACGTTTTGATTGCTGCGCGGAATCACGCGCGGGAGTGTTGATTCCGCTAAAAGCGCGCAGATACAGACTCGATCTAGAGATCGAAAATAACCCTCAGGAGAGATTGCATATGAGTATCGCTAATTTCTTTCGCAAGATGTGGTCGGACGACGAAGGCCAGGACATTGCTGAATACGCGGTGATGCTGGCGGTGATCCTGGTGATCGTTGTGGGAACGATCCGGCTCATTGGAGCAAACGCAAACAACGTGTTCTCAAGTGTCGCCAGCTCGATTGGCCAATAGCGCAGGCTGTCAGAAATAGAATTTCAGGGCAAATTGTACGAACCGTGGATCCCGCGCGCCTTGCGCAAATCCAAATTGCGGAGTTCCGAATTCAACCGGCTGTGGCTCTTCTCCCAACAAGCCCACTGGCTCGAATACCGGATTCACATGGTTCCAGATGTTGAAGAATTCTGAGCGAAACTCGAGGCGCATCTGCTCGCGAATCGGGAACATTTTGAAGACGGAGAAATCCCAGTTCTGCAATCCGGGACCGCGAACAATATTGCGTCCCGCGTTGCCAAAGGTGAATGGGATCGTGTTGTCCACAAAGGCGCAGGTGTTGAACAGTGTTCCCGGAACGCACGGTTTTCCATTCGGATTGGCAACCACGTTCGGCCTCACCTCAAAAAAACCCACACCGCCTCCGCCGTCGCTGCTCGAGACATTGGTAAGCGAGTCAGTGACCGTGAACCAATTGCCCGTCTGTGCGGTTACGATCCCGGCGAGTTGCCAGTTTCCGATGATCTGGTTGATCACACCGGTCGCACCCCCGCCAAAAGCCTTACCGTTGCCAAAGGGAAGCTGGTAGATGTAGCTCAGCACGAAACGATGACGCACATCGAAGTCGGAGTTTCCATATTCGAGATAGGGAAATCTCTGATCACGAAAGTCGCCGTTGTTGAGGGATCCCAGGTTCGCGCTCGAAGCGTCATCCAGAGCGTGCGCGTAAGTATAAGAAGCCTGAAACTGCAGGCCATGGGTAAAGGTTTTTTGCCAGCTCACTTGCAATGAACTGTAGTTTGAGTAGCCGTCAGAGCGCAGCTCGCTGATGGCGGTATCGAACACCCCATTGCAGTTCGGCGGAAACACTGAGTTGTCGCAAACCTTAGCTGGGCGACGCGGCGCGGTCGGACAATTGCCCGCTGTGTTCGGTGAAGTGGTGCAGAACACAGAATCCGGAACCGCTTGGTTGCCGTTGTAATAGTTGTAGAGGTCATTGCCGCGAGATCCGCCGTAAGAGATGTCCAGCATGCTTTGCGCCGGCAATTGATACTGGAATCCGAAATGCCATTGCTGGGTGTATGGCGTCCGAAGGTTCGGACTGACTGCAAAGAGCAATGGAGTGTTGGGATCAGTCAGAGCGTTCGCCGGGAAGCCTTGGGAGAGCTTGCTTAGGCCGGAAATTGCACAATCATTCGGGCCCAGAGCCGGATTCGCAGATGATAAGAAACATGGAACTGAGTATGACTGAGTCACGAAGAAGGGGGGATTGAACCCGGGGCTGGGATTCGAATACGGTCCGTTTTCGTCGCCGCCATAGAAGATGCCGTATCCGGCGCGCATCACCAGCTTATTGCTTACCTGATAGGCCATGCCCACGCGCGGTGCGAAATTGTTCAGGTCCGGCGGAATCAGTCCACTAGACGCGCTTCTTTGAATAGGGATATTCGCGGCAAGGAATGGCGTAAGGTTCGCTGTCTGCCCGGAGGGAACGATCAATGAATGGGTAGCAAAATCGAAATTCGCCTGCTGATTGCTCCTGGCTTTCACGGTGTCGAATAGGTCGTAGCGCAATCCCAGATTGAGCGTCAGCCGCGGCGTTGCTTTGATGTCATCCTGGGCGTAGAAGCCATAGACCGGGCGGTGATAGTCCACCGTGTGCAGGCTCGTGATCTCCGCACTGTCCGTAATGCCGAGCAAGAAAGTCGCGTAGGCTTCACCACCTGAAGTAGGGGAAGCCGGGTTGTCCGTGAAATCGCTGCCGAAACTTAGTGTTCCCCGGGGCGCGGCAGGTTCAAGCAAAGTGAATTCTTCGTGCCGGATTTCAGCGCCGAATTTGAGGGAATGCCGCCCGCGAACCAGCGTTAGGTTGTCCGTCAGGATGTAGCTGTTCTGCTTCTCGATCGCGGGAAGAAAGCCGGCGCTTCCCAAAGTCGTCGTGCCATCATTGATGCTGATCTGCGGCAGCCCGCCAATGTTTGGTCCGAAAGGAACCCCCGGAAATCCAAGCTGCTCGGAGACGTTGGTGTTGGAATTCAGTTGATAGCGATGGGTGTTGATGCGGTTGTAGCCCAGACGGAATTCGTTGACGAGGTTTGGTGAAAAGACGTGCGTTTCGCTCAACGCAACGCTGCGAAAAGAGTCGTTCTCATAGCCATCGGAGAACGCGCCGCCATCGAGCTCGTTCTGAAAGGGCGACGGCGTGAAACTGGGTTGATTCTCATAGCTGAACGTTCCGAACAGATTGTCTCGATCGGAGATCTTCTGATCGATGCGCACGTCAGCATTGTTTCGGCTATAGGTTTTTTCAGGCTCCGAAAGAAAGTTGGAACCATTGATGTTGACGTTCGGCGCGGGAAACAAGGCGGAAAGACGAGCCGCGAGTGGGTCAATGAGAACTTTAGGAAAAATGTTCGTAGGGTTTCCGGCTCCATCGACGCCGATGGGCACACCGCAATACCCGCTCGCGTTCGCATTGGACGCCTGAGTCAATCGCGAATTGAAAATCTCTCCGAAATAGGTGGGGTGCCCGTTGCAATCAACCGCCGTGGTGCCCTTCAAAACGTTTCCGTTCATATCCACTTGTGGCGCTACCGTGGTAGTCAGGAAAGAAGAAAAATCACCGCCGATCTCAGCCGGCGTTGGAATGGCTGAGAGCTGCGGGAGCGACTGCACCACGCGGAAACCCTCGTAGTCCACGAAAAAAAAAGTTCGATCCTTGACAATCGGACCGCCGAAAGTAGCACCGAATTGATTCTGATGATAGGGCTGCCTGCCGAAGGTGTCGAAAGCATTGCGCGCATCCAGATCATCGTTGCGGAAAAACTCGTACAAATCCCCATGAAACCTATTGGTGCCGGATTTGAGCACGGCATTGAGAATGGCGCCATTGCCGCGGCCGAATTCTGCGCTGTAGGCGTTGGTTTGGACTTTGAATTCCTGAATCGCATCGATCGATGGTTGAATGACGTATGCCTGGCCGGTAAGAACGTCGCCTAGATTGGAATTGTTGTCGATACCGTCGAGGAGAAAGTCGTTTTGCAGAGAACGCGCGCCGTTCGAGCTGAAACCGTAACTCGTTTCTACTCGAGAGCCGGGTTCGCTGGGGGCAATTCCGGCGCCAAGCAGCGCAAGCTGCGCGTAGTTGCGTCCATTGAGCGGAAGCGTCTCTGCCTGGCGGCTATCCACGAGATGGCCCAGATCGGATGTTTCCGTTTCCAGCAGCGGGGGCTGAGTGTTGACGTTCACCACTTCGTGAAAATCGCCAACCGAGAGAGTGATATTTACCGCCGGGCGCTCATCGACGTTGATGACAATCGGTCCAGCGACTGTTTTTTTGAATCCAGTTTTTTCCACAGTCACTTGATAGCGACCAATTTTAAGCGGGCTGAAAACGAACTCGCCCTCTCCGTTCGTAGTCGTGCCAAGTTCCGCACCGCGTTCGGTGTCGACAATCCTGACCTTTGCTCCGGGGATGACCGCTCCGCTTGGGTCTTTGACCAGGCCGGCTAGGCCGCCGGTATCTTTCTGGGCGATCGCGCCGCTGCAGGCGAGAATCAAGACCCCAACTATCCAGAGTAAAGTTCGAAGCCGGACGAGGTGTCCTGCCTGTTGCGAAGAGGTCCAGCGCGTTAATCGATTCATCTCAGGGTCCCTACTTTGACTGAGAAATTGCGATCGGGCGGCTTTCGTATTATTACGATTCGATATTATTAGTTGTGATCTGGATGGAAAGTCAATAGAAAAATTCAGTCTCAGTTAAATAACGCTAAAGTATCGAATCCGCACGCGTATCTGCTTGGTGCCACTATCGCCGGACCAAGCGAGACAATTTACGGTTTGACATCGATCGCACTCGCGGTGTATTACGAATGATTATGTTTGCTTTCGTTTCACCACGAGCCATTCGTCGACGGCCGCGGCGCCTGGCCAAGGCTATGAGCCTACCTCTCAGGCTTGTTTCCACTGCGTTGCTCCTGACCGCAACGGCCCAAAGTTCGGATGCAAGCGCTCCAACCCCGGCGCAAATCGAGAACCCGCAGCTTGCCGTTGAAGTGAATCAGCAAGACGGTACTTACACGATCCGCTCGAAGGAAAACCCACGCGTCGCGATCACGGCCGGGGTTGCGGCCGAGGTCAATCACCGCTGGCTGTCTTCCAGTACGTACCCCCGTCATGAAGTGCAAGCGTCTTCGGTCACTGATGATTTGGGCGAAGGCTCGCAGCTCACCGTCACGCACACAGGAAGGTCCGGTGACCCAGATCTGGTCTGCTTCATCCGGCTTCGCTCACAGTCTGAATTCGCCGAGATCGAAGTGCAGGTCCGCAATTCTACAGCCGTGCCGATCACGGTACAGAGCATCCGCGTACTCGAAGCGGTGGCGCCGTTCGTCGATCTTGACGGGCCGCCAGCGTCTGATCGCGTCCTGTCTGACAGCTTCAGCGAAGACCGCCCGGAAATGCAGATTCACGATCTCGCGCCCGCCAAAGGCGGGTTGCATCTGGCGGTGGGCAGCCAGCTCATCTACAACCGGCGGAGCCGCCAGAGCTTTTTCCTCGGAGCTCTGACTTCAGAGCGATGGCTTACCGTGTTGCATCTTCATGTGGATGAGAAGCAAGCGAGGATTACAAGCTACGAGGTGGATTCCACTGGAACCACCGAGCTCGCCATGCAGAACTCGATCATGAAATCTCCCAAGGAAGACCAGATCGAGCTCAGTTTGCCTCTCGATCCGGGCCAGAGTCTCGCTTCGGAGCGGGTCGTAGCCAGTTTGTCGTCCAACTATCACGCGCAACTTGAGTCCTATGGCGAAATCATCCGCACGCTTCATCATGCGAGAGTCAGCGCGCCTACGCCCATCGGCTGGTGGAGTTGGACGGCGTACTACTTCGGCATAACCGAAGGCAGCGCGCTCACCAACGCGGAGTTCCTCGCCGCACACCTCAAAGATTCTGGCTACAACTTCTTTCATATTGACGAAGGCTACCAATACGCGCGTGGCGACTATATTTCGCCGGTCGCTTACAAATTCCCCCACGGCGTGAAAAAGCTGGAGGACCAGGTACGTGCGCTAGGGTTGACCCCGGGTATCTGGACTGCGCCCTTCGAAGTGTCCGAGCGCTCGTCTGTGTTCGCCAACCACAAAGACTGGCTGGTGCACAACGCCAAGGGACAGCCCATCCACGCGGGCTTCGTTACCGAAGCTCCCGATACCAAAACCGATCTGGATTCGCTTTACGTGCTCGACGGCACGAACCCCGGGGCACAGCAGTATCTGCGTGACACATACACAACTCTGACCAAGGATTGGGGCGTTCGCTATATCAAGCTCGACTTCATGGACGACACGGCCATCGAGGGGAACTACTATCGTCCAAATACCACGGCACTCGAGGCGCAACGCATTGGCCTGCAGATCATTCGTGACGCAGTCGGAGACGATGTGCTCCTCGACAAGGATGGCAGTCCGATGCTGAATCCGGTCGGCATCGTCGACGCCGGCCGCATTTCCTGTGATACAGGCCACTCGTTCGAAGCCAGCCGCACTTCGGCTCCCGGCATCGCCGCCCGCTACTACATGAATCGAAACTTTTTTGTGAGCGACCCCGACGCGTTCACGGTTTCCCGGCAGATCGTTGCCGAAAGCCAGAATCACGGAGTGATACGTCCTCTGACTCTCGAGGACGCAAAAGTTTCGATTGCACTGGCGGCGGTGTCCGGGGGAATGTATGAGATCGGCGACGATCTGCCCACTTTGTTTTCGGACGCCGACCGCATGTCCATGGTCAAGAATCGCGATCTCCTTAATATGTCCCGCTATGCGCACGCCGCCACCCCTCTCGACCTGATGAGCTACGCACCCGAGGACGAAATGCCCAGCATTTTCCTGCTGCGGGAAAGCAAGCGGCAGTCGATTCTCGCAATATTCAACTGGACCAAGAAAGAACGGAACCATAAGTTGCCGCTGTCCGATCTCGGGCTGGCTGCGGGCCACAACCAGGTGCTTGACGTTTTTGCTTCGGGCTCGCCAATTGCCGAAAATGTCGATTCCCTTTCGCTGAACCTGCCGCCGCAGTCCGTGCAAATAGTGAAGATCCTCGACACGTCGATTCCCGCCGCGGCCCCGGCGGTAAAGGTGACGATCCCAGCGAAAATCGAAACGGGCAAGCCCGCGTCATTCTCCGTGCAACCTGCTGCTGACGGCGTACCCGCGCTCGCGTATCACTGGGACTTCGGGGACGGAACCAGCGAAGATGGCGCTTCCATCGCGCACACTTACACGCGCGCCGCCACTTACACCGTGCACTTGAACGTGGAGGGTATCGAAAGTGTTCCTTTCGAAAAGGACTTCCCGGTCACAGCAACGGGAACGATTGACACCATCTTTCGCCCCGAGCTTTATCGGCGCTACCAGGAGAAGCCGTGAGAAGTGCTGATCGATGCTGTCCCACTGGACATCAACTATGAATCCCCTGTCTCATCTATTGGCGCTGCCCGAGAGAGAGAAATCCGACAGAGGACTCGTTCATACTCCAGCGGAGATTGCACAACAGCCGGAGACATGGCAATCCACATTAGAGCTCTTCGTTGAGCGGCGCACCGAGATCAGCGCCTTTCTACGATCCGCAGGCCTACACCAAGATGTGAACTCGCGTCCCACGGTATTTCTGGTGGGCGCCGGCACTTCGGACTACGTCGGGAGGTCGGTGACGCAACTGCTGCGGCGTCTCTGGCAATGCGAGGTGCTCGCGGTTCCGAGCACCGACCTGCTCACTGATCTCAACGATTGGCTGTTGCCCGCTCGCCGCTATCTGTGGATTTCGTTCTCCAGGTCAGGGGAAAGTGCTGAAGGAGTCGCAGTACTGCAACAAGCCTTGCAAACTCGTCCTGACATTCATCATCTCGTTGTGTGCTGTAACACCCAGGGACGCATGCTGCGCGAAACCGCTGGCTGCAAGCAGGTTCTGGGAGTTGCCCTACCGGACGCGGTCCACGATCGTGGGCTGGCCATGACCAGCTCTTTCTCGAACATGGTGGTCTTTGGCCAATGCCTGGCAAACATCGAAAATCTGACGCCTTTTCGGGGCATCCTCAATCGACTGGTGGAGTTGGGAAAGAGCTTTCTGGAAATAGCTGCGGAAAGCGCGGCGGAACTTGCGGCCGGTCCCTTCCACAAAGTGTGCTTCGTAGGTTCCGGACCGCTTAAGGCGGTAGCCAAAGAATCAGCCTTAAAAGTTCTGGAGCTAACCTCGGGCAAGACGACAACCATGTCCGAGTCAGCGCTCGGGCTGCGTCACGGTCCAATGGCAGCGTTGGATGAGGAAACCTTATTCGTGTGCTTCTTGTCCGGGGAGCAGACGGTGCAGAATTATGAAATCATGCTGCTGGAGGAAATCGGCAGAAAGCGGTTGGTCAGGACGCGAGTCGTGGTGCACCAGAATCCGAACCTGGACTTTCACACTCGGGCAGAGCAGACTCTTGTGCTCAATGCTACAGATCCGTTGCTCGATGATTATCGGGTTCCGCTCGATGTGATCTTTGGACAGTTGCTGGGCTTGTTTTTCTCGATCCGCTGGAACCTCAAACCTGACGTTCCCAGCCCCAGCGGCGCCATCAGCCGGGTCGTGCAAAACGTCCTGACTCTTTCTGATTGAGTTGGGCAGGCTCGGGAGCCGTGCCAGCCATAAATCGCAGCCAGCGACAACGTATTAGTATTTTGTTGTTGCTCTCCGGGATCGGAGTAAGAGTCAATGCCACGGGATGTCGTCAATTCAAGAATCGGCACGCAGGTGGTGTGGGCCGGAGAAGAAGAATCGCTGGCGCAGGGGGCGACCCAGGTTCCCATCGTGCAAAGTGTGGCTTTCGGATACGACGACCTCGAAGCCTGGCAGGACGTCGCTCTGGGTCGCAAACCAGGTCACATTTATAGCCGGAATACCAATCCGACGGTCAGCGCTCTCGAGGAGAAACTTCGAGTGCTGGAAAGGGCCGAAGCGGCGACCAGCATGGCTTCCGGGATGGCGGCTATAAGCAATTCGCTTTTTGCTCTGCTGCGGCCCGGCGACCGAATTGTAGCCGTCAAAGACACCTATGGCGGAACAAACCAGCTATTTCGTGAATTTTTTCCGAAGATGAATCTGCTGGTGCAGCTTTGCGACACGACCGACTTCCAGCAGATCGAAGCTGAGATCGCGAAAGGCTGCAAAATCGTTTACTTGGAAACGCCTACCAACCCCACTCTCAAGGTAATGGACATCGCGCGTCTGGCCAAAGCCGGCCACCGGGTTGGCGCCACGGTTTTGACCGACAACACTTTTGCCACTCCAATCAATCAGCGGCCGTTGGAACTGGGGTCCGATCTTGTGCTACACAGCGCCTCGAAGTTCCTCGGCGGTCACGCTGACGCTTTAGGCGGGATCGTCTGCGGGCGCAAGGAATTGATCGAGCCCATATTTCATTTTCGCGAGATCACGGGCGCAGCGCTTGATCCCTTTGCCGCGTATTTGTTGTTGCGAGGTTTGAAGACCTTGGAAATTCGGGTCGAGCGGCAGAATGCCAGCGCCCTGAAAGTCGCTCGCTACCTCCAAGGACATGAACGCGTCGCCGAGGTGCATTATCCTGGCCTTGAGTCTCACCCGCAACACGACATCGCAAGAAGACAGATGCCGGGCGGCTTTGGTGGCATGCTCAGTTTCGTTCTCCGCGGCGACTATGGGGCGGTGAAGGAATTCCTTCCCCGGCTCAAGTTTGCACATCGCGCGGCAAACCTGGGCGCCGTGGAAACCATCGTCGGACCTCCGGCCACGACCAGTCACGTTGAGGTCAGTGCAAAAGATCGCGCGACCATGGGCATCCCGGAGGCGCTGATCCGCTACTCGACTGGAATCGAGCACGTGGATGACCTTATTGCGGATCTCGCGCAGGCACTGTCCACAGTTAGCCCCGCCTCGTAAGCCTGAGTTGCACCCCTGCGCTTGCGAGGCAACAGCCCGAAGTTATCTTTTCGCCTGCAGCGACTCAACATAGTCAGTCAGGTTCTTGAGCCGCAACAGAGTCCAACTGTTAGCGTTGTCCACAGACTCGAACAGTCTTCCCCAGACCGGCATTTCCTTGGAACCGTGCGCGGAAACCGCGGCTTGTCCATTGATCGTCGCGTACACGCGGTCGCGAGGAAAGACGCCATTATTGCGCTGGGCAAGAGTTGTGAGATCCGGTGGCGCGACCTTAAGGGCAGACGCGGCCGGACCACCGCCTTTGCCGTCTTTACCGTGGCATGCAGCGCAATAAGCAACGTACATCTGCTGCGCCGAGGCAGGCGAAGTATGCCCGATCGGCACTTTCTCGACGGTGGCTTGCTGGCTCAAACAAAATCCGCACAACACAATGCCTGAGGCAATAGCCAGAATGGTGCTACGAACAGCCATAGTCCCTCCTTCTGCATCTCCCGATGGGTCCTGTAGTCAACACTAGTTCTGCCCAGGTCGTGAAGGCGGTGAGCCTGATCACGAATCTCGGTGATGGGGCTTACTGCTTGAGAGTTGGAAGACCAAAGAGCTTCGCGGTGGTGTCGTGAAAGTAGTCACGTGCAATCTCCAGGGCTTTGGCTTCCGATATCTCACCTTCTGCCACCATTTCCGCTAATGCGGCTGCGGTTGCGGTGCGCGCGGTATGAATGGCCAGCCAGTAGGTCTCAGGCACGGCAACTTCCCTTGTGTAAGGAAACGCATCCGAGCCAAAGACAATTTTTTCGGGATAAATCTCGAACCAATTCTTCAAGATGCGGCTGTACTCTGCGGGATAGGTGAGCAGTACGAACTCCGACGAATCCAAATACACATTCGGCAAAGCCGCCAACCAGATGGACTCGCGGTCGTAGGGATAGCCGCCGTGAATCATCACGAAGATGGTGTCCTTATAACGCGTGTCTCGAAGGATGTTTTCGAGGTCCATCGCATTGCCTTCCCTCAGGTAGTAATAGTTGCCGGCACCGACTGCGCTGTGGACGTGAACCTCCAGATGGCGTGGGCCGGCTTGCCCGATCAGATAGCGGAGGACGTAGTCCTGGAATAACAGGTATTCTTCCGCCGAGGGAACTCCGCCCGAAGAGTATTTCCGGTAGATTGCTTCGGCCTTTTCGCGGGGTGGATCGGAAATGTTCACCAGTGACCGGAAGTAGGGCGCCTCAAACTTCATGGCAACCGCGCCCTGTTGTTTGTCCTCTTCAAGAACCCGGTTTATGAGCGCTTCGTAACCAGCCAAGTCCGCCGGCAACTGTGCCACGCCGGCTTGGGTCATGTAGCGATGAAGAGCCTTTTCCTGGATAGGGAAATAAACGGCGCGGTCGGGATTGATGGCGAGATCGTGATTGCTGAAGGGGAACATGAAGGGATCAACGAAAACCACCCAACGAAAGCGCGGATTGCCTTCGAGGTAGTCCATGGCTACGCGATTCGCCACTCCGACCTGAATGCCGACCATGTCGAGAATCTTCGTAAAATAATCCTTGCCCCACTGCTTCCGCAGTTCATCATCCTTCTTATCCAGCCAGGCCGCGTGCTCGCGGGAAAGGTCCGAATATGGATAACCAAACAGGGCCTTCGCCGCCGCAGCCCATTCCGGGTTCGTGTCGCGAGTGCGAAACGGATCCAGGTCGGTTACGGTCACTGCCATCGCGTCTACGTCGCTGTCATCCCAGTATCCCGGGTGCGCGTGCATATCCACGATGGGAATTTTCTCGATCTGCGGCAGCAATCGCTTGTAGATCGCGGAGACATCCTGCGTTGGAAGAGGCGTTGACTGAGCCCAACTGCTGACCGCCGAACTGAACAAAATCGCTAGGCAGATCGCTGCTCTGAACCATCTCGATGCCAGATTCATTGATCGTATCCTTCTGAGCCGCTGTGGGGCTCGATGAGTTTCGAAGCCTACGCTCGCTTCCGGGAGAGCATTTTACCGCTCTCGCCGGTCAGAATGACCACATCAGCGAGAACTGGATGATCCGCGGATTGTTTTCCGTGGAGATAATCTGTCCAAAGGCAGAAGGGTTCTCCACGTCAGTAAATGCCGGACTGCTGAACACCGGGTGATTCCAGAGATCGAAGAAGTCGGCGGTGAACCGAAGCTTCTGACGCTCAGTAAGCGAGAAATTCTTGATCAGGGAGAAATCCCAGTTCTGTTGGAACGGGCCACGATAGATGTTTCGTCCCAAATCACCGAAGCCGGTGGCTATGCCGTCGTCTCCAACAATAGGAGCTTTTTGAAAGGCATTGATGTTGACGTAACCGTTGAGCCGAGACTCAATGCTTCCTGAGGTCAGACCACTGCCAAGTGTGGCCCCAGGAGCGAGACTGGCGGTGGTTCCGGGGACCGTTGTGAGCCCTACGTACGCAGAGCCCGCCCCCGAATCAAAGATGGAGAACGGTGTGCCTGATTGAAAGACCGTCACTCCAGAGGCGCTCCAGCCGCCCAGCAATTTGCCCTTCCAATCCGTGGAGTGAGTGAAGAAGGGCAGCTGTTGCAAATAACTTATCGCCAGCCGTTGCGGACGATCGAAATCGGACGGGCCGTACGAATCGCGCAGGTCGAGCTGGTTGTTGAACAAGGTGTTGAAAGCCGTATTGGAGCTGGACCCGACATCGGTTGAGCGTGAGAAGGTGTACGCCGCCTGGAAGTAACTGCTGGCGAATCGGCGAGAGAGCGTGGTCTGGAGGGAATTGTAGTGGGCGTAGGCGTCATCCACAAATGCCTCGAATGCAGAATATCCATCCACTCCCTGGTAGGGACTGCGGGCGATGGCGTTGGCGAGCGTGTTTTTGGTGATGACGAACTGCTGGCCACCGGCGCCAGTCACCGTCAGCGGATTCTGCGGGCTGACAAGCACCGATTGCAGCGAGTCGTGGACCTCGCGCAGATGCACTGTATGGCTGCCCACATAGCCGACTTCGAGCACGAACTGGCGTCCCAAAGACTGCTGGATCGTCAGGTTGTACTGCTGCACGCTCGGCACCCGGTAATTGCGCGGCACCTGCAACGTAAAAAGGTTCACGCCGTTGTTGTCATAAACCGGGGTTTGCGAAGTGTCAGTCGTCTGGACGCCACTTGCGTTCACGAACTTTGTGATTTGCGAGAGAACCGGAACGAACGCCGGAGAAATGACCCCGGGTGGAGGCAGTGCGTTCGGGTTGGGATTGGGACAGCCAGCCGGAGTTACAGGTTCGAAATAGTTGGCCAGACATCCGGGAGGGCCACCGGAGGAAACGACGTCTAGCAGTGGCGCCTGGAACGCCAGATTGTCGACCGCCCCGACGTCTTGCTGCACGTAGTAAATCCCATAGCCGGCGCGCAAGGTGGTGGTGTGATGGCCGAAGACGTCATACGCCAACCCAATTCGCGGGCCCCAGCCGGTCGCATAGGTGTTGTTCAAAGTCGTGGAATTAGCGGTTCCGTGCAGGCCCGCCACGTTGAATTGATTCACGCAGTCCGGATAAATGTAGGGGTACTGACCCTTCAGGAGCAGCGAAGAATCAAAATTGCCGATGTGGCATGAGTCATCGTGCCACGCGCCGAAGGACTCCAATCGCAGTCCAAGGTTTAGAGTGAGATTCCTCGTTGCCTTCCAATCATCCTGGGCGAAGCCAGCGATGTTGTTGTGGCGATACTGGTGAGTGTACGCGCCGCTTTGACCAAAGACGAATTGCGGGGAGCCCAGAAGGAAGTTCTGAAAATCGGTAAGCGCAGGCAAGGTTGCACTAGCCGGAGTGTTGGAGAAATACATTTGCCCGTTGAACACCTGTGGGAACGACTTGTCGAGCTGCAGGCGGTCGAATTCGCCGCCGAAGCGGAACTGGTGATTTCCCCGCACCCAGCTGAATACATCGCCGTAGGTAAAATTGTTCTGCACCTGGGAATTGTCTCCTGGACTCGGGCCAATCTGGAATCCAGAACTGGTAAGGGTGAATTTGTAGATGGCATCCGTAATGGTACTAGTGGGCCGGTTTATCCCCAGTTGATCGGCAGTCACAATGGGCACATTGGTGAAAGAGTTGTTGATACGGACGTAACCGAAGGTGAACGCGTTGACCTTGTTGTTGGAGAACAAGTGAGTCCAGGTGCCGCTCAGGAAACGAGTGTTCACCGGGATATCCAGCGGGAAGTTCAAGTCGGTCTTGCTAGGCGGGGTTCCATAGGTTGACAACAGACCACCTGCGCCGAAAGGCTTGAGCGCATCCGAGTTGCTGAAGAAGAAGCGCGCGCCAAGTTTGTCCTTGTGGTCATGAAATTCGCGATCCCAGTTGGTGGTGAACTGGTCATCGGTAAACCGTCCGGGGTTGCTGCACGTGAAACTGCCGGTTGTCCCCGGCGTACCGGAAATAGAAGGAATCAGAAATCCGCCCGGTCCGCTGCAAAACTGGTTCCCCGTCAAGTTCAGCAGCTTGAGCACGACCGGGTCAATCTGCGCGTTGGGCACATTTGGCAAGAAAGTCTGTACCAGCGAAGGGTTCGACCGATCTGTTGGCAGGACGGGAATGGTGGTGCTGATCACCGTACCTAAATCCGCACCGCTACGCTGACGCGTCCCCTGGTAATTGCCGAAGATGTACCCAAACTTACCCTCTGAGCCCAACGGACCACCGATGCTGCCACCGAAAATGTTCTGCTTGAGCTCGGGACGCGCCTGTCCATTGCGCTCCAGGAAGTAATCGTTGGCGTTGAGGGCATCGTTGCGGAAGAATTCAAAGGCGTCGCCGTGCCACTGGTTTGTTCCGGTCCTGAAGACTGCGTTGACCATGCCTCCGCCGTTGCGTCCTGAACTCGCGTCGTACAGGCTGGTCTGAACTTTGAACTCCTGGATCACGTCCGGGCTGGGAAGCGGCGTGTTGGTCAACTTGCCGACGTTGTAGTCAGTAGCGCTAACGCCTTCGATGAGATAGTTGTTGTTGTCTTCGCGCTGTCCATTCACGTCGATGGCAACCGTGCCCCGACCCAGTTGTTCGGAGTTGTTGAGGCTGCTCGAAGCTCCGGTGGACAACGTCAGAAGCTGCTGGAAATTGCGGGTAGCCAGAGGCAATCCGCCCACCTCTGCGCGTTCGATAGTTTGACCGGTCGTCGCATTCTCAGTGTTAACGCTCACGACTTGAGCAGTCACTTCCACTTTCTGGGCGAGCCCAGCCGGCTTCAACGTTACTTTCAAGGTTGTGGTTTCGGTCACCCGAACCGCTATGCTCTCGGCACGAGACTCGCCGAAGTTCGGCGCATTCACCACCACCGTATACAGGCCGGGCGGAAGCAACGTGGCCCTGAAACTGCCGCTGGAACCGGTGGTCAGGTTGCGCACCGGCTGACCCGTAGCCGCATCGATGACTTGCACCGCTGCGTTGGGAATCATGGCGCCGCTGCTGTCGAGTACTGCGCCCGCGATCGCCCCCGTGGCGCCGCCCTGTGCCCATCCTGTTTGGGAGCTGGTCAAGAGCAGCAACACGATGACAATTGAAAAAACCGCTGTGTTTGCGAGTTTCATAAACGTCATGTCCCCCTCCGTGAAGTTCGAATTCAGATGTGGTCACCCTCCGGTCGTAAGCTGACAAGCACTTTTGTGAGGAAGCCTAGCGGGCTCGAGTAAACGAACAGCCTTGAGCGCTGCAATCCGTTCTTCCGCTAGACGATCGGCGGCAGCGTAACAGGGAATCTTGTCACGCTGCGCTATGCGGAACACTTCCTCAATCCGTTCGTAGATCTTGCGCACGTTTGCCATAGCCCGTTCGGGTTGAAATCCGCCTTTGCGAAGCCGGTCCGTGTCGTAAATCGTTCCACCAGAGTTGGCGATATAGTCCACCGCATAGACAATGCCGCGCCGCTCCAGTTCGTCTCCATGGCGTTCTTCGGCGAGAATATTGTTCGCCGAACCTGCAATAACCTTGGCTCGCAGTTGCGGAATGGTTTCGTCGTTGATCACCGCCCCCAGTGCGTAGGGCGCAAATATGTCGACATCTTGCTTGTAAATATCCTCGGGCGCTACCGCCGGGACCCCGAACTCAGCGATGGCTGCGTCAACCTTCTGCGGATCCACGTCTGCTACGATAACGACGGCTCCTTCCTCGACCAGCATGCGAAGCGCTTTGTAACCCACAGCCCCCAGGCCCTGCAGCGCGATTTTGCGGCCCTTGAGTTTGTCCGTGCCCCAGACGCGCTTCGCACAAGCCTTGGTTGCCGCCACGGTTCCGAGTGCGGTCGCGGGAGCGATATCCCCGGCTCCTCCACAGTGTGTAGGCAAGGTCACAACATGATTGGTTTCGCTGAAGATGACCTCCATGTCGGCCAAGGTCGTGCCCACGTCTTCACCGGTGAGGTACTCACCGCCGAGCTGATCGATGAACCGCCCTAAGGCACGTAAGAGTGCCTCACTCTTGTCGCGCTTGGGGTCGCCGACGATGACCGCCTTGCCGCCTCCCAGGTTTACTCCCGCCGCAGCGTACTTGTAGGTCATGCCGCGGGCTAGGCGCAAAGCATCGAAAATTGCCTCTTCTTCACTTGCATACGGCCACATTCGCAGGCCGCCCGTCGCCGGGCCCAGGCTCGTCGAGTGGATGGCAATAATTGCGCGGAGGCCACTCGACGCGTCGTTGCAGAAGACGAGTTTCTTGTAGTCATAACGACGCATGTAGTCGAGGATTCGTTCAGACATGAGGCATATCCTTTTCTTGAGAACCTGTTACTCCGAACCGATTCGCACCCCCACTACTACTGCGCGGTGTAGCCCCCATCCACGAAGAGAACGGCGCCTGTTACGTATGACGAAGCGCTGGAGGCCAGAAAAATCACGGGGCCGATCAATTCTTCGGGACGTCCCCGCCTCGCCATCGGCGTGAAAGTGATGACTTGCTTCTGCTTTTCCGAGCGTGCGTGCTCATCGGCAGCACCCTGCATCACGTTTTCGAAATATCCCGGCGCTATAGCATTCACTCGGATACCGCACTGCGCCCACTCGACGGCCATGACGCGAGTGAGTTGATTGACCCCGCCCTTGGCCGCGGAATAGACCGTAAGGCCATGAACTCCGATGATGGAGCAGATGGAAGAATTATTTATGATCGAGCCGCCAGTTCCTTGGCGTAGCATTTGCCGGGCAGCCAGTTGAGAGCAAAGAAAATATCCTTTGAGGTTCGTGCCGATCACTCGTTCCCAGCCTTCGTCCGTGAGCTCTTCCGCCGGGGCTATGACATCAATGCCGGCATTGTTCACTAGAACGTCTACGCGGCCAAAGCGAGCCACCGTTTCGTCGATCAGGCGCTGACAACTCTTGCGATCGTTCGTGTCAACCACGGTAGCGGCAGCTTTTCCTCCGCTTCGATTGATGTCCGCCGCCATCTGATCTACCTCTGCCCGTGTTCGAGAACAGATCATCACTGAAGCTCCGGCCTCGGCCAGGCCTCGGGCCATCGCGGCGCCCAAGCCTCGTCCGGAGCCGGTGACGATGGCAACCTGGTTCGATAAGTCAAATAACTTCGCAGTTGAAGTATCAGCGAGCATTCATGCCACCTCCCTTGTCTTCAGAGAAAATAAGGGAGTCCGACAGCGACTCTGTCAGGGTGTCGAGAAAAGCCGCAAGGTGAACGCCATCGTGGACGCGATGATCGGTGGCCGCTGAGATCGGCAGAACTGGGCAAACGGCGGGAGCGCCGTCAACCGCCAGAACAGCTTCCTGGATCCTGCCGAAACCCACGATAGCGACCTCCGGTGCGCGGATGATCGGCGTTCCCAGCCATGTTCCGTAACTGCCGAAGTTTGTAATGGTGAAGCTTCCTCCGTCCAAGTCGCTCGGCATCGATGCCTGCTTCCGGGCGCGATCAACGAGCTGGTCAAGAGCAAGTGCGATTTCCGACGTCGAAAGATTTTCGACGTTGCGTAATACCGGCACAATTAGACCGGCCTCCGTAGCCGTGGCGATACCAATGTTGCAATGGCGGCTTTGGTGGATTTCCCCGCGGTCCATATCAAGGCGAGCATTAAAAGTCGGATGCCGCGCCAGCGCCGCGGCTACGGCCTTTGCGAAGAACGGCAAAACGGTAAGACGCCCGCCTTGGTGTTTGGCACTCGAGCGATAGGCCTCCAGGGCTCGTTTTAGTTGTGTCGCATCGATTTGGCGGAACTCGACGATATGCGGCACATCGCGCCAGGACGCCGTCGTTGCTCGCGCGATGGCGAGCCGAGTTCGGCTCAACGGGATAGCTATGGCGTCCCCTTGTTCCAAGTGCGAACCTCCTGAAGATTGTCGGGGCACGTTTGCACCAGAACCAATCCCCGCCGCCTTCCGAACGTCGTCGTCAAGGATGCGTCCATTGGGGCCAGACCCGGAAAGACGCCCCAAGTCAACTTTAAGTTGACGCGCTAGAAGCCGGGTGCTCGGGGCTGCGGCCACGCCAGGAATCCGCGCCGTAATCTTGGACGCAGGCTCAGTCCGTGACTTAGTGAAACTTGAACTCAGCCTTTCAGCTGCCGCCTCGGAAGCCTCGATCCGAGCCAGCAGCGAGCCGACGGTCACGGTCGCGCCGATCCGTACCGCTTGCTCGCGAAGGATTCCTGCGGTTGGCGCAGGTAACTCGACTGCGGCCTTGTCTGTGGAGATCAAAACGATGGACTGGTCCTCAGAAACGGCCTGGCCAGGAGCAACGAGCCACTCGACAATCTGTGCTTCCGCAATTCCCTCTCCAACATCAGGAAGCGTAACGTCGACCATGGCTGTGGCGCTCATTGCACCTCCAACGTCCGCCTTGCGGCCGCGACCACGCGCTCGACACCAGGAATAAACATCTGCTCCGCGGCCGCCAGCGGGTACGGCGCATCCGGTGCGGTGACGCGTTCGATCGGGGCTTGTAACGAATAGAACGCATCTCGGGAGATAGTGGCTGCGACTTCAGCGCCGAAACCTGCGGTAAGCGAAGCCTCGTGGATGATGACACAGCGCCCTGTTTTTTCTGTCGCTGTCACCACGCCGTCAACATCTAGCGGAAGCAGGGAGCGAATATCAAGAACGTGGGCGCGGATGCCCTCGGTGGAGAGCGCATCCGCCGCTCGCAACGCAAGATCGACGGCCGCACTCCAGGCGATCAACGTGACATCACTTCCCTCGCGAACCACATTGGCTTTCCCGGTGTCGATCGTGTAAGCCGACAACGGGACTTCGCCCTTGATAAACCGGTAGCCGTGCAACGGCTCACAAAACAAGACCGGATCGGGATCGCGTATGGCGGAGAGCAGCATTCCCTTCGCATCGTACGGATTCGACGGCGCGATGACTTTCAGACCCTGCGCTTGTGCGAATTGACACTCAATCGCGTCGCAGTGCAGTTCCGGCGTCTTCACTCCACCTCCAAACGGCGCGCGAATGACCAGGCTCGCGGCGAAACGCCCACGCGAGCGGTATCGCATTCGAGCCACCTGTGGGACGATCTGATGAAATGCCTGCTGGGCGAATCCCAGAAACTGTATTTCGGCGACTGGCCTCAATCCCGACAGTGCTAAACCCAGCGCGGACCCAACGATTGCACCTTCTGCCAGCGGCATATCGAAGACTCGCTTGTCGCCAAATTTCGCAAACAGGCCATCCGTGGCGCGGAAAATGCCGCCGAATTTCCCAACGTCCTGACCCAAGAGGATCACGCGATCGTCGGCGGCCATCTCCGTACCGAGCGCATCTCGTATTGCCTCAAGCATGTTCATCTGGCCCATAGTTGCCAATTCGTTGCAGCCAATCCTCGGCGTCATCAGAGCGCATGCTCGCGCAGTTGTCGGGCCTGGCGCTGGGTTAACTCCGCATAGGTGTGCTCAAAAAGATCCTCAGCTGTGGGGGGCGGCACAGCGCGAGCGGTTGCCAGCGCTTCATCTATGGTTCGAGAAATATCGTCGCGAAACTCGGACGCGGTACGGTCGCTCCAACATCCGTGGGCCGAAAGGTAGCGTTGAACTCGCAGGATGGGATCGCGGTCGCTCCACGCATTGAGCGCCTCTTGCGAAACGTAGCGCGTGGGGTCGTCGGCCGTGTTATGCGCTCCAAGCCGATATGTCTGGGACTCGATCAACGTCGGCCCCATGCCAGCACAGGCGCGCTCAACCGCTGCCAAGGTTACCGCGTAGACTGCAAGCAGATCGTTTCCATCAACGACAATACCGTCAAATCCATAACCCGGCGCACGTTCAGCAAAAGTTCGCGCCGCAGACTGCCGCGAACGCGGGGTTGAGATGGCCCACCCATTGTTCTGCAGAAAGAAAACAACTGGCGCTTTCACAACACCTGCCAAGTTACAGGCCTCATGGAAATCACCTTCCGAAGACGCGCCATCGCCGAAGTAGGTCAGCACAACTCCATCAATCTCCTGTAGCCGCAGGCCCCATGCCAGGCCGACTGCGTGCGGCAACTGCGCTGCCAAAGAAATCTGAATCGGGAGGAGTCGAACTCCCTCGGGGATGTGGCCTCCGGCGGGATGCCCGTTGAAATAGAGAATGAAATTCTCTAACGGCAGACCGTGGTGGAGAAGCGCCGGCAGCTCTCGATATTGCGGAACGATCCAGTCACGGCTTGGGTCGAGCGCGAAAGCTGAACCGACGACGGACGCTTCCTGACCCTGCACCGGAGAAAACGTCCCAAAGCGTCCCTGACGCTGCAAGCTGATCCCCTTGGCGTCAAACGCCCGCGAAAGCATCATCAGGCGCAACGCGCGAAGCACCTGCTCGTCATCCATGGGCGAGACGCTGCCCTCGGCCAACGTGCCGTCCGGTTCCAACAGTCGCAACGGAACGACGGGATCATTGTGATAAAGGAACTGCGGTGTCGACGGATTGCCCACGATAAGTGCCCTTGTCAAAGACGGCTAGACATGTCGCATGCAATATAATAGGCTGCACTGTATACAAAGACGCATACTAAGTCAAGGCTTCGTTATTGAGACTTCTACGAGTTTCGGACTTCACCAGACCCGGCTGGCAATCGGTCAGTAAGTGCGGTTTTCATAGTGCGCGTGCCGAACTGAAGGGAACCATGCGAACCAGCAAGCAATACATTGAAAGTCTGCGCGATGGCCGTGAGGTGTACTTCAAGGGACAGCGTGTCCCTGATGTCACTACCCATGCCGAGATTCGCCTCGCAATTGATCATGCGGCCATCGACTTCGACGTGGCTGAAAGCACGGAATACCGCTCCCTGGCGGTTTACCACGACAACGGCAACGAATTCAGCCGCTACTTCAAGTTGCCCCGTACCTCTGAGGATCTCTTATTGCGCAGCCAACTGATCGAAGCTGCGACCGCCCTCGGGGGCACGCTGGTCGTGCTGGTCAAAGAAATTGGCACTGATGCGCTGTTCGCTCTTCATGTAGTGGCTCACGAGATAGATCGGCGCAAGGGAACCGCATATCTCGATCGCGTGCGTAAGTTCTACGAATATGTCCGCGGCAAGGACCTTGCCCTTTCGGTCGCTCAAACCGATGTAAAGGGTGATCGAAGCAAATCACCGCTGGAGCAGGAACACCCCGACTACTACCTTCGAATAGTCGGAGAAACACAGGATGGAATCATCGTACGGGGAGCCAAGGCGCACACCTCCGTTTCCGTGAACGCAAACGAACTCATCGTTCTTCCTACACGTGCGGTAAAACAGGATGAGTCGGCATACGCAGTGGCTTTTGCGATTCCCTTGCACACCAAAGGGCTAAAGCTCATTTCCAGTTCCTATGGAGCACACCACGGAGATAGCAAGTCTGATTTTCCCTTGGCGTCCCAACACCGCATGATAGAAACGCTCACCGTCTTCGACGACGTGCTGGTGCCGCACGACCGTGTGTTTCTCAAAGGAGACTGGGAATTTGCCGGAGAAGTTGCAAAAACATTTGTGGAGTTCCATCGATTTACTGCCATTTCCTACAAGCTTCCCCTGGTGGATGCGCTGGTCGGAGCCGCCCTTCTCATGGCGGAATACAATGGACTGGAACGAGCCAAGCATATTCAAGACAAACTCTCCAGACTTATCAGCTATGCCGAAACATTGCGCGCCCTGGTAAGGTTAGCTGCGCTCGACTGTGAATCGGGGCCGCTCGGGATTGCGATTCCCCGAACGCTCATCGTGAATATGGCGAAGCTCCACTTCGCAACCAATTTTCATCAGATGCTGGCATACGTGCAAGACATTGCGGGTGGTCTCGTCGTGACAGGCCCAAGCGAAGCCGATCTGCAAAGTCCTGATGTCGGTAAATACATCCGCAGGTATCTCGGAGGACCGAAGGGCGTGCCGGTGGACCATCGCTTGAAGGCCATAAACCTTGTGAAAGAACTTACCGCGACCGACTTCTCTGGCTATCAGGCTGTTTTGGCCATTCACGCCGAGGGTTCCATCGAAGCCGAGAAACTGGCGATGGTGCGCGAACACGACTCGCTTCGATGTAAGCAATTTGCGAAGCGGTTGGCGGGAATTGCGAACCTGCCGTAGCACTTCTACGATTCGTTATTCGAGAAGGTGACAACTGCTTACGGATCAAATATGCGCAATCAAACGTCCGGGAACAACCGCAGGATGAAAACGGAGGAAATTGGCAATGTCCGCTTTGCAACTGGAGAAAGCTGTAGGCGCTTTGCGTTCTGACAACGTCTACGAGCGCCTCCGCGAGGCTATCGTAACTGGCCGCGCGCGACCGAACGAAAGGCTGATCGAAGTCGAACTTGCGCACCGCCTGCAGGTAAGCAGAACTCCCATACGGGAAAGTCTTCAGCGGCTGGCGGCTGAAGGCCTAGTGGTAAGCCGGCGACGCGGTTGGGTTGTCCTGGAGCATACCAGTGTTGAGATCCGTGAAATTTACGAAGCACGGGCTGCTCTGGAAGGCTACTGTGCCCGTCTGGCGGCCGAGCGGGCCACCGAAGGCCAACTCAAGGAAATTGCCTCGCTCCACCACGGTGGTCCCAAGCGTATTTTGAAATCTTCCCGGCAGCACCTGGTGGAGGTCAACGATCACTTTCATGATGCGATTATTGCCGCAGCCAAGAATGAACGATTGGCCCACATGATCCGCAGGAATCGAGCCTACTATTTCAACTTCCGAATTGCCCAGCTTTACAGCGACGAGGAAGCCAAAGCATCGATCGCGGGCCATCAGGCAATCGCGCGCGCCCTGCTCCATCGCGACCCGAATCGTGCTGAACGCGAAATGCACGCACACATCGAACTTGCTCTCAGTGTAATTCTCGCGAAGTTACGCTGAATCGAGATTGTGTCGAAAGCAACAGTAAATCGCTTCTCATGGAGACACCCATGCTCAGGAGTTTGGCGACGTCAGTGCTCCCGATTCTGTTGCCGGCGGTCTGGGTGTGCTCGACGGCGCTGTCACCAATGCCGTAGTGGCTACATTCAACGACCTCGACAGCGTCGAACTGCGCTTTAAGCAGAACCAAGATAAAATCGCGGCGGTCATTCTTGAGCCGGTGATGATGAATCTTGGCGTCTGTCTGCCACAGCCGGGATTTCTGCGAGGCTTGCGCGAACTGTGCACGCGCAACGGCGCGCTGTTAATTTTCGACGAGGTGAAGATGTGGCGCCCTCACTCGCCAAAGCACAACAGGAACGCACTACCAAAGTGGTGGCGCACTGACCGGTCACACAAATTCACGAATTGCCTTCGACTATTTCTTTCTGGCTTGCTGAGGTCGTTGTTGCGGCGACGCGACCGGCAAACGAACTCCAAATCAAAAAGTGCTACGATTCTCGTGATGCCTATCTTAGGGAACACTATGCCCAGATCAACACGCTTGACCCAAGCGCTGGTGCGCGAGAACGGTTCGCATCGCCCCGCTACCTGGGATGAAGCCATGAACCGCGTCGCTGCAGCGTTCCGCAAATCGATCGCGAAGAATGATCCGCGCGACTTTGGCATGTTCAGTTGCTCCAAGACTACTAACGAACTGAATTACGCGGCGCAAAAATTCGTTCGCAGCGTCATAGGCACGAACAATATTGACAGCTGCAACCGGACTTGACATGCCCCTAGCGTCGCCGGTCTGGCGGCGGTATTCGGAGCAGGCGGGGGGACCAGCTCGTATCGCGAAATAGAAGACACGAACGTGATCTTGCTGTGGGGATCGAACGCTCGGGAAACGCATCCGATTTTCTTTCATCATTTGTTAAAAGGCGTACGCAACGGCGCTGAACTTTACGTGGTGGATCCTCGGCGTACGAGCTCCGCGCGCTGGGCTCATCTCTGGCTGGGACTGGACGTGGGTTCTGACATTTCACTTGCCAATGCTGTCGGCCGCGAAATTATCGCCTCCGGTCTGGCCAACGAAGAGTTCATTCAGCACGCTACCAGCGGATTTGAAGCCTACAAAGCGCACGTTGAGAAGTACACCCTGGAGCGGGCGGAACGTGAGACTGGCGTGCCCGCTCAAGCGATCCGCCAGATCGCCCATGCTTATGCCAGCGCTCCACATGCCCAGCTATGCTGGACCTTGGGCATCACGGAGCATCACAACGCCGTGGACAACGTAGTTGCCCTTATCAACCTTGCGCTGCTCACCGGACACGTGGGCCGGTACGGCAGCGGAGTGAATCCCCTGCGCGGACAGAACAACGTCCAGGGCGGTGGCGACATGGGTGCGATTCCCGATCGCCTTCCCGGCTTCCAGCATGTTGAGAACAACCAATTGCGCGCCAAGTTTGAAAACGCCTGGGGCGCGAAGATTCAGCCCAAACGCGGCTGGCACCTGAGTGACATGTTTGAGGCAATGGACCACGGTCACCTCACGACGCTCTACGTGCTGGGCGAAAACCCCGCTGACTCCGAAGCTGACCGGCATCGCGCTCTTAAGCGCTTGGGTGGGCTGGAGTTCCTTTTGGTGCAGGACCTTTTCTACACCAAGACTGCAGAGCTGGCTGACGTTGTGCTGCCAGCTGCCGCTGGCGCCTTTGAAACTGAAGGCACTGTAACCTCGAGCGAGCGCAGGGTGCAGCGCGTCCGCCGCACTGTACCATCTCCCATCGGCGTTCGCGATGATCTTGAGATCATTTTTGATCTGGCTCGCCGGCTCGGCCATGACTGGGGCACGCCTGATCCAGAAGCGATTTGGAATGAATTGCGCACGTTGAGTCCGATGCACGGCGGCATGAGTTACCGTCGCCTCGAAGAGATGGGCGGCATTCAGTGGCCGTGCTACGACGAGTCGCACCCCGGAGAAATGTTTCTTCACGGACGGCTGTGGAGTGAACCGCTGATTGGGCCGCGTGCGCCGTTTAGTGTGGTGGAATTTGAGCCGCCCGTGGACCGGCTTGATGAGCAATATCCAATTCGCCTGACCACCGGCCGCCGACTCGACGATTACAACACCGGAGTTCAAACCAGAAATTATTCGTCCCCGTTGCGGCGCAAAGAATCGCTGCAGGTTTCTCCCGAGGACGGTCAACACTACAAGTTGCGGGAAGGCGAAAATGTGCGCGTGACGTCGAGGCGTGGTTCGCTATTCGCACCAGTGCGTTTCGATTCGGCATTGCGTCCGGGCCTCGCGTTCTTATCAGTCCACGCCCACGATCAGATAGCCACAAACGAGCTGACGATTGACGCAGTGGACCCTAAGTCGGGCACTGCGGAGTTCAAGGCAACAGCCATTCGTATCGAAAAGGTATAAGAGGCCTCGATTGGATCTTCACCTCACCAACGCGCAACCGACTGCAGAAGAGTGCGCCGCCGTTGATTCCGAGCTAGGCACACCCGAACGAAGCTGGCAGGGCGGCCGGTCGTCAATCGGCGACACGCGCGCGGCCTTCAACGGCGATGCGCATGAGCGGCATCGCCTTCTACCTGTCCTCCATGCGATCCAAAACCGCATCGGCTGGATTAGCCCCGGCGCTCTTAACTATGTCGCGTTGCGGTTGGATGTTGCTCCCGCGGAACTTCATGGCGTGGCGTCTTTCTATGGAATGTTTTCTCTGCGGCCTCGTCCTCAGGTCGTGGCCCACGTCTGCGATGACATTGCGTGCGTCACCCAGGGCTCGGAGAAAGTTTGTGCCGAACTGGAGGGCGCGCTTGGTCCCGCGGGTTCTCCTTGTTCCGGCGGACGTGCCATCTGGTTTCGCAGCCAGTGTCTGGGCCTGTGCGAGCGGGCCCCCGCAGTGCTGGTCAGTGCGGCGGGAGAGAAATATCGTGAGCGCGTGTTGGCACCCTCGTCGGCGGAAGCCGTGCAGTTTTTGGTGAGTGATGCTGTCCAGGGTTGCCTGCCCGCCGAGCCGGACGTGCTCGACATTCAAAAGAGCGTTCCCCAGAATAATGAGCCCTCGCGATTACGGCTTCTCCGTCGCATTG
>DATNHO010000207.1:0-9169 GCA_035604895.1 Terriglobales bacterium
CGGTGAATTGAGTTCGTCCGTCACTTCACCCAAACCCGATGGGAAGAGCTCACGCTTCGCCATGCCGAGTTTGTTCTCGTTGTGATGCTTGTATTGCGTCCACGCGTCAGTATTGTGAGCGGGAAATTCTTCGGCAACTGCGGACCCTACTTCAGGCTCTAGGAAATCCCGTAGCAACACGTGGGGCACAGGGTTGCCTTGTTTGTACTGTTTAGCGAGAGCCGGTAGTTGGGAATTCCATCTCGAGTACGGAAATAATCGGTCGGCCTGCGCTACCGTTTGCAAACAGGACATGGGCTCTGAATTCCTTCCTCAAGGTAGTCGAAATCCGTCGCGTCCACACACGCTGGGTTCGGACCGCTTCCACACTATGATTTGTGCAGCTAGCTGATATGAGCCTAATTCTACCAAGTAAACACGGCTCGCCGCTGATGATTAGTTGGGCTCAGTTCAATCGGCAAACTAACACGGCGCCATTGTGATAAGGACACTCCAGGCCGGCAATGCCCGGTTGTTGCAGAACCACCCAACTGACTCCGTAGTCGGCGCGGAGCCGGCTGAAATCCTGCGATTGAAATGTTTTCCAACCGCTCTGCACCTGAACCTGCCGCAGCCATTCTTCCGCCATCGCAGGAAACATCGACACAGCGCCGCTGCCTTTGACCGCGTCCGCCAACATGCTGCGTTGCGCGATCGCGCTGAAGCCGTTCTCATCCTCACCCGGAATGTAGAGGTAAAAGGGATCGAGCGCGAAGATTGCATCGCTCGGCGTGTTGGTTTGAATCCAGTTGAAGGCCTGCACCCATTGATTCTTCGGCGCCGCGCCTGGCCATTCAATATGTGCGCTCGATGGAAACAAGGATCGCTGAGCCAGTAACATACCCGCGCACAAGGGCACGAACAACGCTGCCCATCGCCATAGTCGATTTTTCAACACATATTCCCCGAGCAGCGCGCCCGCGATAAGAAAGAAAAGCACGTAGAGCAGATACAAGCTCCGCATGGGCTGAAATCGCGCCAGGCTTTCGAATCGCGCCGGGATGGAAAGCACCACCCCTGCGGGCAAATAGACAAGCTCATAAACCACCAAGCCTCGACACAGCAGGCTCGGGTTGCCCAATTGTCGTGAGCGCGCTATGCGACTGAACCACCATAGGATTGCAATTGGCGCCACTGCTCCCAGCAACTCGTACCAGTGCCAGCGCAGAAAGTAGTGATAGGGATGGGAAAGCGCCACCTGATGATAAGCCTGCGAAGGCGGCGCAAATGAGATGCCAAATGGCAGCAGGCACGCGAGTCCGACTATCCGACGATCGAACTCCCTGATGCAGACCAGCACAGCGCAATACGAAAGCGCAAACACTGACATGAGGGGATGAATCGCGGCCGCGAAAACGAGAAATAATCCCGCTTGGAAGTATTTCCTGTCGATCACCCTTGCAATCGCGAAGACCGCGGCAAAGGCAACCAGGTTTCGCGGGTTCAAGTATTGATCCATGATGTACAACGCTGTTCCCGCGACCGGCAAAGTCAACAGCGCGGCAATCGTCGATACGCCAGCCCAGCGAGCACTTTCATCGGCAAAGCACTTGCTAATCAACTGCCAGCAAGCCAACAGAAGCAGAAAGATAGAAGTTACTTGCCAAAAGAAGAGCACAACTCCCAGCGGCAGATGAGTGAGTCGCACCGATGCTGCAATGAAGTTTGGAAAAAACGTCAAATGAGCATGCGACTCAAAGAATTGCGCATTGAATGGAAACAGCTCGGGATGCAGGATTTTTTCGACTCCGGGCAGGTAAATCCCCGCGTCCTCGGCCCAGGGATGGTAGCCGTGGACCAGCAGTGCTCCCAAAGTAAGGATTGAAAGAAGACAGAAATTCTTGAGCTTCAAACCCCAGGCTCCATAGATGAATGGTAAGCGCAACCCCGATCGAAATCTCTTCTTGCAGACAGATTAGCTGATGCGGATTGTACATCCTGAGTAGCTACAGCAGATACCGACCGTGGTGCTTGGGAAATGGCTCACAATTAAGAAGTGCCCCGTGACTCGATTAAATCACGGGACTCCCGAACAGCCCTCCCCCAGAACTGCTCAAGCACAGAGTATGGTTCTCCCCTTTCGGAAGTAAATCCCACGCCGGTCCTTTGCTGGCCCAAAGCGGCTATCTTTCAACGATTTGACCTAAGCTCTGCCGCTTTATCCCCTGGTTACCGCCGTAATCTGCCCACCGGCATAACGATTGACGATTGCCGGTGGTCTGCTTAGATTCGCAGCAGGGGGTTGTATGAAGGACATTCATGAGGTTCTGCGGCGGAAGCAAGCCCGATACGCGCAACTGGCCAAGCAGATTGAGATGCTGCAACAGGCGGCCGAAAAGCTGCGTGAAGTAGCTCCTTTGCTGGCTGAGATCGAGGATGACGACGCTGCGGTTTTGTCCGAAGTGGATGAGCAGCCTACTCCAGCGGCCAAGGCGGCGTCGGCTTCTACAAGCGGTTCGACAGCCGCAGCCAAGCCGGCTCGGGGCATGGCTCCACGCTGGCCCTAACCCTGGGAGATTCCGCGCGTCACACATGAGCAGCATATGACGTTTCACGCACTTCTAGTATCCAAGGACGAAGAGGCAGCCGCGGTCTTGACTCCGGTGCTCGCTCGCTGCGGCGTTGCCGTGGCTTGCTGCGGGTATCCTGAGGCACTCTGCCGTCTGACCGAGGAAAAGTTTGACTCCGTCGTGGTTGACTTTGACGATCCCCATAGCGCCTCGCTCGTCCTCCAGAACGCCAGTCAGACCTCATCGGGCGTCAAGGCCGTCACCGTCGCGCTTCTCAGCGACAAGACGAAAGTACGCAACGTGTTCGGCGCAGGAGCGAATTTCATTCTGTACAAGCCCATTTCCGTGGAACAGGCCGAAGCCAGCCTGCGCGCCGCCACAGCCCTTATCAAGCGGGAACGACGCCGCTCTTTTCGTGTTCCTATCCAAGTTCCAATTCAGCTTCAAGTGCAGAACGGACCTCAACTGGAAGGCATCCTCCTCGACCTGAGCGAAGATGGCATGGACGTCTTGGCAGCCCAACCGCTCTGCCCCGGTGCCACGATCAGCGCCCAGTTCGATCTCCCTGACGGCAACAGCGAAATCCAGGCAAGCGGCGAGATCGCCTGGGCAAGTCCCAACGGGCAAGCGGGCGTGCGCTTCATTGATCTTCCCGAAAACCTTCGAGCCACACTGAAAGCGTGGGTAGCGGCCAACGCGCCCGAGATTCCGCCACCCGATCCCGAACCAGTATCGCAGTGCACCTTGACCGATCTCAGTCTGGGCGGATGTTATGTTGAAACCGAATCGCCTTTTCCCGAGCGCTCCGGCATTACTCTTTGCCTCAACGCGGAAGATGTCGAAGTTCAGGCGGAGGGAACAGTTCGGGTGATGCATCCCGGATTCGGCATGGGTATCGAGTTTGCCTCGCGCACTACCGACGAGCGCGCCCAGGTGGCAAGATTTATCGGATTCCTAACCAGCCGTCCGGGCATGCTTCCGGCGTTGCTGATTACCCCACGCATCCTCGCCGATGGCGATCACTACGATCAGCCCGATCCGTTACCCAAGGAAGAGCTTGACGATCCGCTGCTCGAACTGCTGCGCAGCCATGAGTCCCTCAATCAAGATGAATTCCTCCAGAAACTCCGCCAGCAACGCAGCTCGGAAGAAGTCACTTCGGCCTGACCGCGACCCGAAACACCAAGAGGCCCGCACGCCGTCTCACATGCGGACCCCTTAGCGCCGGGTTTATTCCACCTCGAATGCCTAAAGTTTAACGCACTGCGTTTTCCGCACAGTGGCGGCCAAGTTAATTTCCCGTGAAATCGCGCACCTTTTCCACAGACCGCTGATTCGAATTGCCCATTTTCGCGGCTTAAGCAACAATCGGTGTGCAGCCAAGTACAAACTGCCGGAGGCATCCCCTGCTGACATCGTCGTCTTCGGAGCGAAGACTCACGCCGCAGCAAGAAGGAACAGGCAAGTTCGCAGGCGGGTCCATCACTCTGTGGCCTCTGCTGGCCGTGATGACAACTGCGTTCCTCGTGGTTCTTCCGTTTTTGTTTCTTGGTAATCCCTCGGGGCACGATTTTGAATTCCACGTGAACTCCTGGATGGAAGTTCTCGGCCAATGGAAACAAGGGATTCTCTATCCGCGCTGGGCAGTTCTGGCCCAGTACGGATATGGTGAGGCTCGATTCATTTTCTACCCTCCAGCCTCGTGGACACTGGGAGCCGCGCTAGGAGCGATTTTGCCCTGGAAGATCGTTCCCAGCGCGTACGTGTGGATAGCGTTGACTCTTTCCGGTTGTTCCATGTTTTTTCTGGCGCGGCGTTGGTTGGAGCGTCGCGACGCCATTTTTGCTGCGGCTTTCTATGCGGCCAACCCTTATTACCTCGTGATCGTGTATTGGCGGAGCGCGTTCGCGGAATTGCTGGCGGGTGCGTTGTTGCCTCTGCTTTTGCTCTACGTGCTGCGCTCGGAAGATGAGGGCCAGGAAATGGTTATTCCGCTGGCACTCATCGTCGCCGCCGCGTGGCTGACGAACATTCCAGCTGCAGTGATGATCAACTATTCATTGGTTCTGCTGATCGTGATTTTGGCCGCTCTTAAGCGCTCTCCACGAGTCTTGTTGCACGGCGCGATCGCAGTTTTGCTCGGCGCGGCTCTGGCGGCGTTTTTCCTGCTGCCGGCAGCGTGCGAAAGGAAGTGGGTGAACATCGGCGAAGTGCTCTCGCCGGGAGTGCGTCCGAGGGACAATTTTCTTTTCACCCATATCGCGGACGTTGATCACAATCGTTTCAACTTCTTGGTTTCGCTGGTGGCATCTGCGGAAATGATAGTCCTTGCGATTGCCGCGCTCTTTTCCCGCCAATGGAGACATCGAGAACGACACGCTTGGTGGATGCTCTTCGGATGGGCCGTAGCTGCCACCCTCCTCAACTTTTCCTTTACGTCTTTTCTGTGGGAACATCTGCCTCAGTTGCGCTACCTCCAACTGCCCTGGAGGTGGCTACTGTGCCTGAATGTGTCCGTTGCGCTTTTTCTATCCATGGCTTGGCGGCGCTGGATTGTACGCGTTCTGCTCTGTTTCAGCATGTTCGCGGTGCTTGTTTTCGTATGGCAGAACGTGCAACCTCCATGGTGGGAGCTCGCCGCGGATTTCGGCCAAATGCTTCGCAATCAGCAGAGCGGGTCGGGATACGAGGGTACCGACGAGTACGTTCCGCTAAATGCCGATCCGTACCAGATCAAGAAGGACGCTCCCCTTGTGGCTTTCTACGACAGCGCGGTGCCCGATCAAGAGTCCCAGCCCCGCATTCAACAGTGGAGCGCGGAATCGAAGACCTTTACCATCGCTACCAGCCAACCAGAACGGTTGGTGCTGCGGTTATTCAACTATCCCGCCTGGCGCGTCGCGGTGAATGGCCGGGCGGTCGCGACCACGACCAGAGACGTTACCGGACAGATGTTGATTCCGGTTCAAGCGGGCGAGAACCAGGTGCAAATCACCTTCGCGCGCACGTGGGACAGAACTCTCGGGGGGATTATTTCGAGCGTCAGTGCGTTATTCGTTGGAGGCTTCGTGTTCATTCGACGGAGGCGTTCACGCTAACATCCGTTGGTAAACATTCTCCTGCCAGATATCATGGAGTGGAAGCCGCAAAGCTCAAACCTCTCGCGGGAGAGCAGTAAAATGAATCGTATTCTCATCGCGACCTCGAGCGCAGGCAAGTTGCGCGATTTTGCCGGGGCCGCTGCACCTCTTGGCATCGAGATTCTTTCCATTCCCAACTTCGCCTCTCTGCCTGCCGTGATTGAAGACGGGCTTACGTTCGAGGAAAATGCTCGCAAGAAAGCGGAAAACTACAGCCGCGCGGTTCCGGGCGAGATTGTTTTGGCAGACGACTCCGGTTTGGAGGTGGACGCACTTAAAGGCGCTCCGGGCGTGCACTCCGCGCGCTACGCCGCAGATGCGCCTCACCTGATGAATAACAACACCGACGACGAAGCCAATAACACACGCCTCCTACGTGAACTGAAAGATGTTCCCGATGACAAGCGCGCCGGCCGTTTCGTATGCGTGATTGCCGCCGCGCGCGATGGACAGATTCTAGAGACGTTCCGTGGAGAGGCTGAAGGCACGATCTTGAATCGTCCTCGGGGGACGAATGGATTTGGTTACGATCCTCTGTTCTACTTTCCACAGATTCAGAAGGCGTTCGCTGAGCTGACTCCAGAAGAAAAAGCTCAGTACAGCCATCGGGGCGCCGCCTTCCGAAAGTTTCTGGGTTGGTACCAGGCCATCAACGCAGTGGCGTAAGCTGAGCTTAAACATCGCGGCTACGACGAAAATGCTTCTGCGACGATGGCCTTCACGTGAATCCTGGTCGTGTCAAGGACTGGAATATCCCGCACCGTGGCATCGCGCAGGATCAAAGACAATTCCGTGCCGCCGAGAATCAGCCCTTCGATCCCGTTTCGCTCCTTCAATCGATCGACAATCATGAGCAATCGCTCCCGCGTTTCAGGCCGAACCGTGCCCTTCACCAACTCATCGAAATACACCTGGTGAATGAAAGCTTGCTCGTGTTCGTCGGGAACAGCGAGCGTGATTCCCTGCTTGGAAAACACGTCAGGGTAGAATCGTGCTTGCATAGTGAAGCGCGCGCCGAACAAGCCAAACTTTTTTAATCCCAGCGGCTTTGCCGCCTCACACGCAGCTTCAACAATGCTGACCAACGGAATCGGCGACTGATCGCGAACTTCATCAAAGACCATGTGTGGCGTATTTGCAGACACCAATCCACACTCCGCACCCGCCCTTGCGAGCTTCTGTATTTCATTCACCAGAAACTCGGCCATCTTGGCTCGTTCGTTCGCGGCGGCCATGTCCACCATTTTCTTCAAATCGACACTGTTGATGATGATGGAAGGATAACTTCCGTCGGGTATCCGCTCGACGTACGCGGCGATGATCAAGCGATAGTACTCAATCGTCGTCTCCGGCCCGAGGCCGCCGATAATTCCAATCGTCTTCATGGTTCCTTGACTTCCCTTCTCCCTCAACAACATAATAAAAGGTTCCGTTCTCATACTCGAACTTACAAGGAGCATTCTGTGGCGGCAACTGCCAGTCCTGCGCCCCCGATGCCGATCAAAGGCGGCGTGGCCCCGCTGCGGGCCGGCCATGGATATTCGTTTTGGCTGCGTCGTCTGCATTCGCTCAGCGGAATCATCCCGGTAGGCGCTTTCCTATTCGAACATATTTTGATTTCGAACTCCGCGGCAATCGGCGGTCCGGCAGCCTACGCTCGACAGGTGCGCTTTCTGGCGAGCCTTCCCTTAGTTCCTGTGCTCGAGTTGTTTGGAATCTGGCTGCCCATCCTGTTTCACGCGCTCTACGGTTTCTACATCTGGTACCGCGGAGAGACGAACGTCGGAGAATATCCGTGGACCGGAAACTGGATGTACACGGCGCAGCGTTGGACCGGCGGAATTGCCTTCGCCTACATTCTCTGGCACACCTGGACGATGCGATTTACCGGCATCGACCTGCACGAATATCCGGGAGCATCTTTCGGCAAGGTGCAAATTGAAGTATTTCAAACTCCGTTGTTCGTGTTTTATGTCGTAGGACTGATCGCTGCGTCGTGGCACTTCGCCTATGGCATTTGGCTGTTTTGCGCGAAGTGGGGCATTGTTTCGGGAGAGAAGGCACGGAAGCGATTCTTGGTTTTGTGTCTGGCATTTTTCTTTGTGCTGGCCAGCGCCGGCCTTGCCAGCCTGACCTCATTCCGGTCGCATGCACAACAGCCGACTGACCCTGCCGGCGCGAGCGTAGTAGAAGCGGGACCGAGCGCAACGAAATAGAGTTACGGAAAGCAGAACAATCGAAGATGGCAGCAAATCCGAAAATCATTGTCATCGGTGGCGGCTTGGCGGGTCTTTCTGCCGTCATCAAGATCGCGGAAATGGGCGGGCAAGTGGATCTGTTCTCCATTGTCCCCGTAAAACGCTCGCATTCCGTCTGTGCGCAGGGCGGAATTAATGCGGCCAAGAACCTTAAGGGCGAAGGCGATTCCACCTGGAAGCATTTCGACGACACCATTTACGGCGGAGACTTTCTGGCCAACCAGCCGCCCGTGAAAGCGATGTGCGAAGCTGCGCCCGGCATCATCGACCTGCTCGACCGCATGGGCGTGCCTTTCAACCGCACCCCTGAAGGCTTGCTCGATTTCCGCCGCTTCGGTGGGACCCTTTACAACCGCACCGCATTTGCCGGAGCTACCACGGGACAGCAACTTCTCTACGCGCTCGATGAGCAAGTCCGACGGTACGAATCCGAGGGCAAGGTCAAGAAATACGAGCACTGGGAATTTCTCTCTGCCGTGCTCGATTCCAACAAGGTCTGCCGTGGCATCTGCGCCATGGATCTGCGTTCCATGGAAGTGCGTACTTTCCCGGCGGACGCGATCATCATTGCGACCGGCGGCAACGGCGCGATCTTTGGAAAATCCACGAATTCAGTGGTCTGCACCGGGTCAGCGCAGTCGGCGCTGTATCAGCAAGGATGCTTCTACGCCAACGGAGAGTTCATCCAGGTTCATCCAACGTGCATCCCCGGCGAAGACAAACTGCGGCTCATGTCGGAGTCGGCTCGCGGTGAAGGCGGACGCGTTTGGGTTCCAAAGATGCCGGGTGACAAGCGCGATCCGCTGTCGATTCCGCAAAGCGAGCGTTGGTACTTCCTCGAAGAGTGGTACCCAAAATATGGGAACCTGGTGCCGCGGGATATCGCTACGCGCGCGATTTTTAAGGTTGTCTTCGAGCACAACCTCGGCATCGACGGGAAGCCGATGGTTTATCTTGACCTGACCCACATCGACTCCAAGATTCTTGACCGCAAGCTGGAAGGCATTCTGGAAATCTACGAGAAGTTTGTGGGCGACGATCCGCGCAAAGTTCCGATGAAGATATTCCCCGGCATGCACTACACCATGGGCGGGCTGTGGGTTGATTTCGATCAGGCGACGAACGTTCCCGGTATTTATGCCGCGGGTGAGTGTGAATATCAGTACCACGGGGCCAACCGCTTGGGCGCGAACTCGCTGGTCTCCTGCATCTTTGGCGGATT
>DATNHO010000208.1:0-17147 GCA_035604895.1 Terriglobales bacterium
CCCATCCGGCTGGAGCCGTTTACCAAGTTCCCGGTGGTACGCGATCTGGCGGTCGATCGCAGCGTTCTGTTTGAAAATCTGAAAGCGGTGAAAGCCTGGGTTCCCGTGGATGGGACCTACGACCTTGGATCTGGTCCGCGAGTGAGTCCCGAAGCGCAGGAGGCGGCTTACCCGCTGTCGCGTTGCATCTCCTGCTGTTGTTGTATGGAAGCCTGCCCGCAGTTCAACGAAGACACGCACTTTGTCGGAGCGGCGACGATTTCCCAGGTGCGCCTGTTCAACGCGCACCCGACCGGCGCTGTGCTGAAGCGTGAGCGGCTGGCGGCGCTCATGGGCGACGGCGGCATTCAGGAATGCGGCTACGCGCAGAACTGCGTCGAAGTTTGCCCCAAAGACATTCCGCTGACGCGATCAATTTCCGAAGTCAGCGGCGATGTCATGAAACAGGCCATTGGCGACCTGTTCAACAAGTAACGGGTTCTGCAAATTCTGGGAAATGGGCCATTTTGGCCCATCGGTGACGTTTTCTGTCCCTGCCACTGCCAAAACGTGATACAGTGCGCCCTTCGCTCCTGAGCCATGCGGTGATAAACGCCGTTTTCTCGGGCACATAGACGGAGGCAGTACGAGGCCCGAAAACGGCATCTTATCTGCAGGGTGAATAGTCAGCCGGGCGTACGTGCGAGCGAGGGTAATGAGCGGTAATCTGGCCGGAATACTCTTTGGTAACCTCGCAGCCCAAAGCCGGTTTGGCATAAAAGGTTTGTGATTTAGAATGGCCGCCTGCGTCGGCGGCAAAGATTTGAGGCCACTTCGTGAAGGGTAAAACAGAGCGAGTTTGTTTGCTGATATTTCTGGCCGCGGCCGTGTGCGGACAGGCTTTTGGGCTGCATCAAGTCGTGCCCAGCCAACACGCACGTCGTGTCAGCAAACACCGCAGTCATTTCCGCCGTGTGCTTTGGAATCCTGTATTTCGCCCCTCCCGTGACTCCTTGCTTCGGCAGAATGAAGAAATCGACCGCCTCGAATTGCCACGTATCCAGAACCAGGCTGAGCTCGATCAACTGATTGCCAGCCAGGAACTGGTTCCGATTATTGCTGGCCAGACTTTGCGCTTCGATCCGCGGCTCGATCCGGATCGCCGTTATTGCCGTCCCTGGACCCGCGACTTTCTTGACGATCTGAGCAAGGCTTATTACAAACAGTTCCACAGTCCGATTCAGGTGAACTCGGCGGTGCGGACGGTGCAGGTACAGAAAAAACTTCGTCGGCACAATCGCAACGCTGCCCCCGAAAAGGGCGAGACCGCTTCCTCGCATCTTGCCGGGATTACTGTCGACATCCAACGCCGCGGTATGACCAAGCAGCAGGTAGCATGGGTAGAGCAGTACATGATGCCGCTCAAGGATCAGGGCTTGGTAGAGCCAGAAGAAGAGCGTCATCAATGGGTATTTCACGTAGCCGTCTCCGGGCGCTACGCGGAGTTACGCGAACCGGCGACGTCGTTTGGCGCGCAGCAGGATCAGGATAAAGTACAGGACAATGAAATCGAGCTGATCCCCAGCATCTCCGCTAACAGCGAACTGCAACCGTAGTCCGCGATCACGCCTTTTCAAAGCGTCTCCCGGAACGCCGTATGTCTCGCGTACGAAACTTCTTCTTCGCGGTTGAACCGTATACAATCGTTTCCTCACTCCATGGAAACACGAAGATGCTTTCTTTCAACGCAGCCCCTGCTTTTCTGTGCGCTGTCAATTCTGATCTCAGCCCAGACCATTGCTCAGAGCAACGACGCGTCAGGCGTCAGCGCTCGGGCCCGCGCCATCCAAGACTCGGCCATCGTTGTTGACACCCACGCTGACACGCCGCAGCGATTCCTCGATGAGAATTTCGACATCGGCTCGACCGACCCCAAGGACATCGGCCACATCAGCCTCGACAGGGCCCGGGCCGGCAATCTGGGCGCAGAGTTCTTTTCCATCTGGGTCGACCCTGAAATCAATAAAGGCCACTTCGCCCAGCACACTCTGGATTTGATCGATTCCGTGTACGAACAGGCCGCGCGCCATCCCGACCGGATGATGATGGCGTTCTCCGTCGACGACATCGAACGCGTGCACAAGCAGAAGAAACTTGCCGCCTTGATGGGAATCGAGGGCGGCCATTCCATCGAGAACGATATTCACCTGCTGCGCGATTTCTATCGCCTGGGCGTGCGCTACATGACTCTGTCGTGGTCGAACACCAACGAGTGGGCCGATTCCTCCGGGGATATCGACGATCCCAAGATTCCGCACCACAACGGACTCACCGATTTTGGCAAGCAAGTCGTGCTCGAAATGAACCGGCTCGGCATGATGGTCGACATCTCGCACGTTGCCGACAAAACTTTTTGGGACGCTATTGCGACCAGCAAGGCTCCATTGATCGCTTCGCACTCCTCAGCTCGCGCTTTGACCAACGCACCGAGAAATATGACGGATGACATGCTTCGCGCGGTGGCGAAAAACGGTGGCGTCGTGAATGTGAATTTCTTTTCCGGCTTCTTGGATCAGAACTATTGGAATGCAGATCGGGCGCAGGCCAAATCGCAAGCCGCTGGGATCCATGACTACCTGGAAAAACTTCGAGCTGAGGGTAAGCAGGTCACGTTCGCGGATGAGGACCGGATTACGCGAGAATGGATGGCAAAAATACCCCGCCCGCCGTTCACGGCGCTGATCGACCACATTGATCACATCGCGAAGGTCGCTGGCGTGGATCACGTGGGGCTTGGCTCCGATTTTGATGGCGTCAGCGGCGCAATGCCTGTAGGGATGGATTCCGCAGCCGACTTGCCCAAGATCACACAAGCGTTGGTCGATCGCGGCTACAGCGCCGACGACATTCGTAAGATTCTCGGCGGCAATACACTGCGGGTATTTAAAGAAGTGGAAAAGGTCAGCCGTGAAATGCAGTCTCAAAAAGCTCAATCTCACAAGTAAATACTGGCGCTGCTGTCGTACAATTCAAGATTCGGATTTAGATACTCGATTTACATACTCAAGGAGCCACCCATGCGCAAATGCTGGATTCTCGTTTCAGTCATCCTTCTGTCCTCGATCACGTTGTGGTCACAAGCAAAACCCACGGCCGTCATTGACACCACCGCTGGCAAGCTAACCTGCACGCTCTTTCCCGATAAGGCTCCGATCGGCGTGGCCAATTTCATTGGCCTGTCCAATGGAACCAAGGACTGGACCAGTCCCATCACTCACCAGAAAAAGCACGGCGTTCCGCTTTACGACGGCACCATCTTTCACCGCGTGATCCCCAACTTCATGATTCAGGGTGGCGACCCGATGGGCACGGGAACCGGCGATCCGGGTTATCAATTTAAGAACGAGACTTCTCCGGACCTGAAGTTCGATCGCCCCGGACGCCTGGCTTATGCGAATGCCGGCCCGGGCACCAATGGTTCGCAGTTTTTCATCACCGAAATTGCCTATGCGAGCTTGAACGGCGGCTACACCATCTTTGGTCAATGCGATGACGCCAGCGTGACCTTGGTGAAGCAGATCGCGCGCATGGGCCGCGATTCAAACGACCGTCCCAACAAGCCGGTAAAGATTAATCACATCACCATCAGCGGCGCGAATTAGTTCGCTAATTGGTACCGCCGGCGCCCCCACCGGCTGTCTCGAGGGCATCGTGCCCTCGCCTCTGGCAATAAACGAGTAAAGAAAGGAATCACCATTGACCCGCCAACCCGGCACCTATGCAATTTTCGATACTTCGGAAGGCAGCATCGTCTGCCGCTTGTTTGAAAAAGATGCACCCAAGACCGTTGCAAATTTTGTGGAACTGGCCGAGGGCAAACGTGAGTGGACGCATCCCGTCAGCCACAAGAAAAGCAAGGACCGTCTTTACGACGGAACGATTTTCCATCGTGTGATTCCCGAGTTCATGATTCAGGGCGGAGATCCGGCGGGCACCGGTATGGGTGGCCCAGGCTATCAGTTCGAGGACGAAACTAAAGGCTCGTCGCATAAATTCGACAAGCCAGGAAAACTGGCCATGGCGAACGCCGGCCCCAACACAAACGGTTCCCAGTTCTTTATCACGCTGGCGCCGACGACATGGCTGACCGGCAAACACACAATCTTCGGCGAAGTAGTGGAGGGCCAAAACGTGGCTGAGAAAATTGTAGGCGTCCCGCGCAATCGTCAGGACAAGCCGAATAAAGATGTGGTCGTGAAGTCGGTGGTGATCGAGAGGGTGTAGACTGCAGCGCCTTCTGGCCACGAGGGTTTGGGAAGGGCACGACTTCAGTCGTGCCCCTTTTCGAGTCCTTCCAGATCCGGAGCCTACACCCCGATCACAGCCACCAATTCCTTCACCGCTTCCGCGCTCTTGTCCAGCGCCGCTTTTTCTTCCGGCGTGAGTTTGATTTGAATGATCTGCTCGATCCCCTTCGATCCGAGTTTCACCGGCACGCCCACATAGAGCCCCTTGATCCCGTACTCGCCTTCCAAATACGCGGCGCAGGGAAGGATCTTCTTCTTATCTTTCAAGATCGCCTCGACCATCTCCGCAACCGCCGCTGACGGGGCGTAATAAGCACTGCCAGTCTTCAGATACTTCACGATCTCGGCGCCGCCATCGCGCGTGCGCTGCACCAGGCGAGCCACGGTCGCCGCATCCATCAGCTCAGTGATCGGGATTCCAGCCACCGTGGAATACCGAGGCAACGGAACCATGGTATCGCCGTGGCCGCCGAGGACGAACGCGGTCACATTCTCCACGCTAACTTTCAATTCCTCGGAAATAAATGCCCGAAAGCGGGCAGAGTCGAGAACGCCGGCCATGCCGATTACGCGCTCACGGGGAAACCCGCTCATCTTGTAGGCAGCCTGCGCCATCGCGTCAAGCGGGTTCGACACGATAATCAGAATGCAATTCGGCGAGTACTGCACCGCTTTGCCCACTACGTCTTTCATGATTTTGTGGTTAGTGTTAAGCAGATCATCGCGGCTCATGCCCGGCTTGCGCGGGATGCCAGCGGTGATAACGACGATGTCGGAATTGGCCGTGTCCGCATAATCTTGTGTGCCTACGATATGGGAGTCGCGCTTTTCAATAGGCATGGCTTCCAGCAGGTCCAGGCCTTTACCCTGCGGAACCCCTTCGACGATGTCGATCAAAACCACATTTGCCAATTCTTTGGCGGCAATCCAGTGGGCAGCTGTCGCGCCCACGTTTCCAGAGCCTACGACCGTAACTTTCTTACGCATAAGTTCCCTTTCCAAGATGAAATTGATACACGCAGACCCGGATGCATTAGACGCCCCTAACGCAAGGCGCTCAGCACCGCCGCATCCATGTTTTCGATAATGTGGTCAGCAAACCCGCTGGTCGTCACCTTGGTCGCGCCTTCCATCAGCCGCTCAAAGTCATAGGTGACCTGCTTTTGCTCGATGGTGCGCTCCATGCCATGCTCGATCAGATCGGCAGCTTCGTTCCATCCCATGAGCCGGAACATCATTACTCCCGAGAGAATCACCGAACCCGGATTGATGACGTCCTTGTCGGCGTACTTGGGTGCAGTGCCGTGCGTGGCTTCGAAGATCGCGTAGCCGTCGCCGATGTTGGCGCCCGGCGCAATTCCGAGCCCCCCGACCTGCGCGGCGCACGCGTCAGAAATATAGTCACCGTTCAAGTTCGACGTCGCGAGCACTGAGTATTCGTCCGCTCGCGTCACTACCTGTTGGAAAATCGAATCCGCGATGCGGTCATTGATCATCAACTTCTTTTTCCACACGCCCTTGCCATGGGTGGCGTAGATCGCGCTCAGCACGTCTCGCACTTCCTGATAAATCGTTTGCCGGAACTCTTCCGGCGCAAATTCCAATCCAGGTTCTGTCAGGTTGGCATTTTCCTCAATCGTCAGATTCGGATTCTTATCTTTATTGTCGAGGATCCAGCTTTCACGCTCAGTCACAACCTTGTCGCGGAACTCTTGCGTGGCCAACTCATATCCCCACTTGCGAAAGGCGCCTTCGGTGAATTTCTGAATGTTGCCTTTATGCATCAAAGTGACAGTTTTTCGTCCACTCTCCAACGCGAACTGGATTGCCATGCGCACCAGGCGCTTGCTGCCGGTCACCGATATGGGTTTGATTCCGACGCCTGAGTCCAGCCGGACCTGTTTCTTGCTTCCCTTCAGCATGTCCTTATTCAAAAACTCAATCAGCCGCACAGCGTCCGGCGTACCTTCCTCCCATTCGATTCCGGCGTAAACGTCTTCCGTGTTCTCGCGATAAATCACGAGATCCATTCGTTCAGGATGCTTCACGGGCGAGGGCGTGCCCTTGTAATACTTCACTGGACGCACGCAGGCGTAGAGATCGAGAATCTGCCGCAGAGCTACATTGAGCGAGCGCATGCCGCCGCCCACAGGCGTTGTCAAGGGACCTTTGATGGCAATGCGAAACTCACGGACCGCAGCCACAGTATCATCCGGCAGCCAGTTGTTGAACTCGGCTTTCGCTTTTTCACCGGCGAACACTTCGTACCAGGCTACGCGGCGCTTACTCTGATATGCCTTCTGCACGGCTGCGTCAAACACGCGCACCGACGCTTTCCAGATGTCCCGTCCTGTGCCGTCGCCTTCGATGAAAGGAATGATGGGATTGTCCGGCACAAGGTAGCGCCCGTTGCTGTAGGTGATCCGGGCGCCATTCGTGGGCACCGGAAGGCCGTTGTATGAGACCGCCATCACAGATCCTCCGAGAACATTGTCGAAACCAATCATTATAAAGGTTTCGACGGAGCAATGACCCCATCTACCATCGTCGAGTGCCGAAATACTTCCTGACTCCGATCGCGTTATATCTCCCCCATGGGCCATTGTTACCCAAGTCCGCTGGCCCGAGATTGCGGTCGCGCGCGCCCAACCGGTCGAACAGGAAATGCTGGGTCACGCGGAATTCGAATCCCTTCCCCATGTAAACACCCAGTCCCCAGGAATGCTCGATGCCGATCGCATCAAACGACCAAGTGTAGAGCGTCTGCGGAATGTTCCTGCCAAACAGAAACGAAGGCTCCCCGAATAGCATGAACCTGCGAAACTGGCCTTTGCCAAAAGGGCGAACTTCCAGCAGTCCGGAGAGCATGTACCGCGCAAACATGCTGCACGGAGCGTTCACGCCCCCGGAGCTTCCAGCGTTTCCGGCGCACAGGTTTGGATCGATCTCGTTGTGCGGAGGCGCCAAGTCGAACTGCGCATATCCCCACAGCGCGTCGTGAGGAAAAAACATGCGATCCGATGTGTCGGTGACCGATTCATTCTGTGCCTGTACCACTCCGGGCAAAATTAGACAAATGACTGTCCACAGCAGCAGCCGTTTCATGAAACCTCCAGAAAGAGTTTCCTTGTAGTTTGGGGAAAGTCGCAATCTACTACTTGCTGGACCTCCGACCTATCGCAGATCGTTTCTCGGAGCCTCCCGCCCAGCTTGTTTATGAACTCACTTTTGGAAGAGACACATTGTACCGTACGACTTTTGGGATCGGCATCGGTGGCCGGGTGGTCAGCCCTCCAGAGGCAATTGGACAACCGCTTCACAGCCTTTTCCGTCAGCTCGATTGTGTAGAGAAACGCTGCCGCCATGAGCCTCTGCGATTTGCCGGCTCAGAGCTAAGCCGATGCCGGAGCCGCCGGGCTTGGTAGTAAAAAAAGGTACGAACAAATTTGATGGGTTGGCGATTCCCGGCCCCTCGTCCTGCACAAACAAATGGAGCCAGCTTCCGTTGCGAGACCAGCCTACCCGGACCTTCCCGCCATTCTCAAGCGATGCGTCGACTGCATTGCGGATCAGGTTGATCAGCAACTGCTGCAGTTGGTCGGGATCAGCGTTCAAGGTAACTTCCGCGCCCGGTTCGATCTCCACGGCAATGCGCCTTTCTAATCCAGCGGCAACTCGGACGAGCATGGAAACTTCCGTGTGGCGAAGCTCAGGTTTTGGCAATCGCGTCAGGCGCGAATAGTCGCGCATGAAACGGCTGAGAGCATCCGAGCGATCGACAATCACACGCAGCCCCCGGCGCAAGTCATCTTCCCAATCCGAGGCGCGAACTTCGCGCTTCATAATGTCTTCCAAGCTTCCAGCAATCGAACAGATAGGAGCCAGAGAATTATTCAGCTCGTGACCGAGCACCCGCACCAGGCGTTGCCAGGCCTGCCGCTCTTCCTCACGCAAAGCGCGGCTGAGGTCAGCAATCACGACCAGGTAATGAGGTTTGCCACCCTGCCGAAATACGGAACGGCGAACGCCCCAGCGGCCCGTTTGACCCGGAAAGTTCTTTTCGAGCGTGCGCGCCGATTCTCCGTCCAGACAGTCTGACAGGCCGAGTTCTTCAGCGCTCTTTCCCAGCAGACGCTCCGCATTCTGGGCCATCACGCGTTCGCCGGCGCGGTTGACCAGACGCAGCCTGCGATCGCCGTCAAAAGCAAATACGGCAACGTCAATTTCAGTCATCACCGTGGTGAGCAATGCGCTGGCTTCCATGGCGCCGAGGCGTTGCTCGCGCAGCATTTCTGAAAGCGTATTGACCTCGATCATCAACTCGCCCAGCGCGTCTCCCATTTTTGCCCCGCGCACTCGAAACGAAAAATCGCCCTCCCGCAGCGCCGACTGCATATTGGATAAGGTCTGCAACGGGCGGATCACTGCTGAACGCAGGGCGAAGGCGAAGCCCAGCCAGATAGTGACAACGAGAAAGGTAAGAGTCCAGCGCGTGCTGAAGTCGTGATCGCCAGTCCATAGCAGGACCAGCGCGAGCACAACTCCAACCGCGCCGGACGCCAAGGTCAACAGCAGAATCCGGTTTTCGTGGCTCAATCCACGCTTGGATTTTCGCGGAGGATGCGCCCGAGGCTGTGGCCGAGTGGTTGTGGCCGTCGTCGGGCCGCGGGCGTGGCTAGCTGCTTCCGATTCCATATTTCTGCAGCCGTCTGTAGAGCGCGCTACGGCTGAGACCCAGCGCGTCCGCTGCCTGGCTGATATTGCCACCGTAGCGGTCGATGGCTTTGCGGATCAGCAGGGACTCGACTTCTTCCAGGCTGAGATCCTCCATCCGCTGCGTGCTTTCGCGCGCATTCCGCAGGCTCAAATCGCTGACTCGTACCAGATCTCCGCTGGACAAAAGTACTGCACGTTCCACGGCGTGGTCCAGCTCGCGCACGTTCCCTGGCCAAGAATACTCCAACATCGCCTGCATGGCAGAGGGATCCAGCGTCTTCGCCGGCTTGCGATAGCGTTCAGCGTAGCGGCTCAGGAAATACATGGCAAGCTGTGAAATGTCTTGCCGGCGCTCGCGCAGTGGAGGCACATGAACTTCCACCGTGTTCAGGCGGAAAAGAAGGTCCTGCCGAAAATGCCCCGCGTCAACATCCTGATTGAGATTGGCATTCGTCGCCGAAATAATTCGCACATCCACGCGGCGGGTTTGCGAAGAACCCACTCTTTCCATCTCGCCGCTTTCGAGGACCCGCAGCAGCTTGGCCTGCTGAGAGAGGGGAATATTCGCGATCTCATCCAGAAAGAGCGTGCCGCCATGCGCTAATTCGAAGCGGCCGATCCGGTCCGTCCTGGCGTCCGTGAAAGCTCCCTTGACGTGGCCGAAAAGTTCACTCTCAAAGATTCCCTCCGGCAAGCCGCCAGTATTCACTGCAACCAGCGGCCGAGAGGCCCGATTGGAAAGCGCATGCAGAGTGCGAGCCACAACTTCTTTTCCGCTGCCGTGCTCTCCGGTGATCAGAATGTTGGCGTCGGATGGACCCACGCTGCTGATCAGGCGCAGCACCGGTTGCATCGCTTCAGAGTTCGCAATGAACTTGGGAAGACCTTCCGCTCGCAGCAAGCGGTTCTCTGCTTCCAGCCGTTGGCCGCGCCGTAGTGCGCCGCTCAATTCAACTTGAGTACGCAACACCGCGAGCAAACGCGCGTTCTCCCATGGTTTCTGGATGAAGTCGCGCGCGCCACGCCGCATGGCTTCGACCGCCACATCTACACTTCCCCATGCCGTCATCACAATCACGGGCAGGGTGCTGTCATTGGCCTGGATTCGCGAAAGCAGGTCAAGGCCTTCCTGGCCTGAGGTGGTATCGCGGGTGTAATTCAGATCGATCAGCACCGCGTCGAACTCCCGCGATTCAAGTGCGTCAAGCACACCAGACGGCGAGGTCACTGCTTCGATGACGAAACCTTCCGGCTTCAACAGCAGACGCAAGGCCTCGAGCACATCTCGCTGATCGTCGGCAATCAACAGCCGTGCGCCCGAACTAGAACTGGCAGCCATAGTCATAGAGGATAACGTGGTCGTGGTCATGTCGTCTCAATTCTGAGCGCTGGCACCCGCCAAATCATCAGTTGTTCTCCGGCCGCGAGCCTTCGGCTGCCGCATCCTTGCTGGGAGCAACTCCTGCAAAATGGGGCAACTGCCGCACTTGGCCCTGCACTGCATCTTCTATTTCGATGCCGACGTGGGCAAGCGTAAGCCCGGTTGCGCGGTCCAGTTCCACCCGCGACTTTTCGTAGGTGGACATGGCCGCGACGAAATTCGATTCCTCCTGCGCCAGATCGCGATCCGCTTGCAGCACAAGATTGCTGGTGGAAGCGCCAAGGGCTTTCTTCTTCTGCTCAACGTCGAAAGTCTGCTGTGCCAGATCACGCGCTTTGCGGGCCGCATCCACGCGAGACCGATTCTGTATCAGGGCAAACTGGGCGTTACGCACTTCGATCCCAATCTGATTCTGTAGTTGCTGCAAATGCAATTGCGCCTGCCGATACTCCAACTGGGAGCGAATCTGGTCGGCCTGGGCTCCGCGGTTGCGCAGCGGGATGGTGAGATTCAGCCCCACCGCATAGTCGGGTGAATTGTTCTTGAACAGGTCGGTAAAGGCGTTGGAGTAGCCGGACGTAGCCAGCGGCGGGCAGGTGGGATTGTTGCAAAGCGGAGGGCCCGCATAAGCTGCATTTTGTACCCCAGCAAGGCCGTAGGCTCCGTACCAGGCGACCAGGTCCAAAGCTGGCTTTAGTGCGTTGGCGGCGCCCTTGCGGGTGATTTCTCGGTTGGTTAGATCCATGCGCGCTTCCGCTAACTCCGGACGATGCTGCTGCGCGTCGGAAATCAAATCCTGAATGGGCGTCACCGGCTCGATTTCCGGAATGCTCATGGTATCGGTTGGAACCACCGAAGCCGAAGCCAAAACCGGATCGCTCAAATCCCGCGTGATTGCGTTCTTGACCAGAAGCTCCTGCAGCTGTAAACCATTTTGCGAGAGCAGCAGATCCTGACTACGGGATGATTCTTCACTCTCCGCCTTCATCACTTCCATGGGAGCGATGGCTCCGATCTTCACCTGCTCGCGATCATCCGAAAGAGTTTTTTCCGCTACTTCCAGCGAGCGTTCCTTAACCTTGACGTCTTCGTACGCGTTCACCAGATCCCAATAAATGTTTTGAATTTGAGAGACGGTGGCGATCACCTGCCCGCGAAATGCGACGTCAGAAATCTCGCGGTTGTTGCGGGCGATGTGGATAAACCGCAAGTTCGGACCAAATCCAAAACCAGCTAACAAATGCTGACGCAAGGTTAGCCGAAAACCACTGTCCAATTCCGGAGAAAGGACCCCGAATAAACTGTTGCTGGTTATGCGGTCGTTGTTGAACCCGAGCGTCATAAGCGTGCCAGAACCAAAACCTTGCGTGTAGGTGAAGTTGGCAATCCCTGTGGTCTGCTGCAGAGACCGTACCCCATAAAGGACTTGGCTGGATTCCGGGTAAGTTGCACTGTCACCGGTCACGCTCGCCGTAATGATGGGATCGAACGAATCGATGTTCGTGCCGGTACCCAAGGTAGACTGCACCAATCCCGAAGCGCCCGTACCTGCGCCACCCGCGCCGCCCGATGTTCCGCCGGCCCCTGCTCCAGGAGCGCCGCTGCCAAATCCTCCGACGCCGCCGCCGGGTGTTCCCTGGACCAGCCCAGTGGCGACGCCGCGAACGCTCTCGCCAGATTTCGCCCGCATGATATCGGTGTCAGCAATAGAAAGATTGAAGCGGGCAATTGCTAAATCGAGATTGTTCTCGAGCGCCAGCGTAACCGCGTCGGCCAACGACAGCCTCAACTTGCCATCCTTCAGCAGAGATTCAACCCGCGGCGTGTTTCCGAAGCTGGGTTGCGGCACGTCATGCGCGACATACGGACTCACCAGGTAGGGAAAATGCGACGCCGGCTTTGAATAATCCACCAGATTCTGGGCAGCGATCCCAAGCGAAACCAGAAAAAACGACAATGAAACAATTACTTTAACATTCACCCCTATCGCACTGCATAAATACCGGCTCATCTCTGCTCTCCTATCTTGAGTTCAAGCTTTCACTCGTATCGCAGCGCCACCATCGGATCAACCTTGGTCGCCCGCCGCGCCGGCCAATAAGCTGCAAACAGCGCGACTCCGAGTAGCAATGACGGAACAACAACGATCGTCGGCCAATCGAACCGGCTAACCTGGTAAAGGCTGGTCTGCAGCAGTCGCGAGGCAAACAAGGACAACACCAGGCCAAATCCGCAGCCGCCAATCGCGAGCGCGCCCGCACGTTTGAGCACTTGCCAATAAATACTGCTCCGCTCTGCGCCCAGCGCCATGCGCACCCCGAATTCCCGCGTCCGCTCTGCGACCAGATACGAAATCACTCCGAACAGGCCAGTGGCCGCGAGTATGACCGCAATGATCGCAAAGCTGCCCAGCAGCAATACGGTAAAGCGCCGCTGCGCCAGCGATTCCGAAACCAACTTTGCCAAGGTGGTCGTGTTATAAAGCGGCAGGTCTTTATCGACCGACCAGATTTGTTGTTGTACCGCCTGGAATAGTCCCTCAGCCTCGCCTCTGCTTCGCAGCACAAATGCGTTGCGACCGCTGGCCCCGCTTTCGACTTGAAACATGGATGTATAGATCATTAGGGGTGGATCGGCATCCAGCGCCGAAATATGAACATCCGCCGCTACGCCAGCAATCGTGAAGAAGTTCCGATCGCCCCACTGGAATCGCTCGCCAACCGGACTTCTGCCACGGAAGAACTGTTTTGCCATCTTCTCGCTGATGACGGCGAGGTTGGGCGTGTCAGGACGGTCTTGCTCGGTGAAATCTCTGCCTTCGAGCAATGAGATTCCCATGGAATGGAAATAGCCTGGGCTGACCAGCGAATTCTCAGCCCAGTGGTAGTCGTCGGCAGCGGCATGTTCCAGCCGAAAACCGATCTGCCGCGTATCACTCAACGGCAGATGACTTGCCGCTGCTACCGAGGTCACACCCCGCAAGTGCGAAAGACGATCAAGCAATTCCTTCTGTACAGCTTGACGCTTGGCTGGATCGGGATAGCGGGCATCGTCGAACAGAGTGCGCATTACAAATACTCCATCCGGATCGAATCCAAACGGCGATTCCAGCAGGCGCACAAAGCTCCTTAGCAGCAATCCTCCGGAGATGAGCAACACCAGAGCCGCCGCGATCTCAATCGTGGCCACGGAATTCTGTAGCTTCTGGGTGCCGCGCGCCGGACCAGCCTGCGCCGCCTCCTTCAAGCATGTTTGCGGCGTAACGTGCGCCAGCCGCCAAGCCGGCACGAAACCGAACAGAATAGCCGTCACAACCGAAAGGGCGAGCGTGAACAGCAAGACGACAGGATGCAGCGTGACATCATGCAAACGAGGAACGTCCGCCGGTCCGAACTGCCTGAGCCCCGCTACAGACGCGAGCGCCACAACGATTCCAGCACCCGCCCCGCACACCGAAAGCAATACGCTCTCCACCAAACATTGCCGCACGATGCGTGCCGGGTTCGCGCCCAGAGCACTCCGCAGTGCCATTTCGCGGCTGCGGTGGCTGGCGCGAGCCAGCAGCAGGTTGGCGACATTCGCCCACGCAATCACCAGAACACAAGCCACCGCTAATATCAGAAGAACGACCAGCGGCCTTGCCTTTTCGACTGTCCGCGCTGCGAAGGCATACGCCCTGGGCACGACTCGGCCCGTCCCGGAATAACCATCCTGCTGCATGAATTCCGTCGCAATGCGCTCCATATCGTTCTGCGCCTGTTCCCTGCTGACTCCCGGCTTCAGTCGCCCGATAAGACCCACGCCGAATTCTCGGGTGCGGTTTCCCGGGCTGAGGCGGTCTGGAGCGAACGCGATGGGCACCCACAAATCGGCCATCTCGGAAAGCGGTGCTCCATCGAAAGGAAAATGGAATGACGCCGGCATCACGCCGATCACCGTAAACGGCTTCTCGTCGAGCTTGACCGTCTTGCCGAGAATGTGCGCATCGCCGCTGTACTGATGCTCCCAAAGCGCATGTGAAAGAACGACGACGTCGCTCGAACCGTACCTGTCCTCTTCCTGGGCGAAGCCGCGTCCCAACTCCGGCGAGACTCCAAGCAATGGAAATGCCGATGCCGACAGCGCCGCTGCATTCACCCTCAAAGGCTGGCCCACCCCCGTAAGATTGAAGCCGTTGCTTTCATAAGCGGCAACCTGCGAGAACGAACGATTGCGGTCTCGATAGTCTTGATATTCCCCCGCCGCGACACCGATTTCGTCCGCCGACATTCCCGGCAAAGTTTCTGAGACGACAACCAGTTCGTCCGGTTGCCGATACGGCAGAGGCCGCAGAAGCACGGTATTGACCACGCTGAAGATCGCGGTGCTCGCCCCAATGCCGATTGCCAAAGTCAGCACCGCAATCGCAGTGAACCCTGGATTCCTGGCCAGCATGCGCCAGCCATATCGGATGTCTTGCAGCAAAGTTTCCACGTTTCACCTCACTCGTACCGCAGCGCCACCATGGGATCGACTTTGGCCGCTCTTCGCGCGGGCACATAGTTCGCGGCCAGGGCCACGCTTGCCAGCAAGGCCGCGATTCCGACAAACACAGCGGGATCAGTCGCGCTCACACCAAACAGCAAACCCGACATCAGTCTGGTCGCAGCTGCGGCAGCCACAATACCCAGCACCACGCCCAACGCCACCAGTGACATTCCCTGCCTTACCACCAGTTTCACTACATCGGCCTTCTGCGCGCCCAACGCCATGCGAATGCCGATTTCACGGGTGCGCTGCGAAACCGTGTAAGACATAACTCCATAAAGCCCGACCGCCGCCAGCAACATCGCCAGTCCGGCAAAAATAGCCAGGAGCAGCGTAGTGAATCTTCGTCGCACAACCGAGCCGGCGATCACACGTTGCATAGTGCGAAGGTTGGACAACGGAACATCCTTATTCACACTCCAAACCGCGTTTTGCACGCCTGAAGTAAGGGCAAGCGCATCCGACGTCTTACTGCGCACGACCATGAAGACCGACGGCCAATGACCCTGTCCAAACGGGAGATAAACCTCGGGCCTCGGATCTGTCTCGAGAGCCTCGTGCCTTACGTTTCCAATGACGCCGACGATCTGCAGCTTGTCCATTGCCAGGCCGAAGTCGAGAATGTATTTCCCTATCGGATCCTGTCCCGGGAATACTGTTCTCGCGAGAGTCTCGTTCACCACCGCCACTTCTACGGAACCCTGCGCGTCCTGGTCTGTGAAGTTGCGGCCCTTCAACAGAGGAATCGCCATCGCGCGGAAGTAACTCGGCGTGCTGACGCGGATATCGGCGTCGTAGCTCTGGTCGCTGCCCGGAATCTTGAAGCTCCGACCGCTGTTCCCGCCGCTCAACGGCAATCGGCTGACTGCGCCCACAGACTGCACGCCAGGCACAGCCTCGACGCGATCTTGCACCTGTCGATAGAAGGCATCCTGTTGGGCCGGCGATGCCGAGGGAGGTAATCCCACGCTGAACACCAAAAGATGATCGGGATCGAATCCGGGATCGACATTCATCAGGCGCACGAAGCTCTTGACAATCAGCCCGGCGCTGATCAGAAGAACCAACGAGAGCCCGACTTCCGCCACGACCAGAGAGGAACGGGTTTTGCCGCGGCTACTTGTACTGCCACGCTCGCCTTCTTTCAACGACTCACTGAGACTTTCGCGCGAGGCATGAAAAGCAGGCGCAAGGCCGAACAGGATTCCGCTGAGCACGGAAACGGCGATGCTGAAGCCGAGCACTTCCGGATTCAATCCAATGTGCCTGAAATCGCTGATGTCGGGCGGACTCAACGCCAACAGCGCCGGAACCGCCCACGCCGCCAGCAGAACCCCTAACGCCCCGCCCACCAACGCCAGTAAAATGCTCTCCGTCAACAACTGCCGAACCAGCCGCAGGCGGCTCGCACCTAACGCGCTGCGAATCGAGACTTCCTTCGCTCTGTCCGTCGCGCGCGCCAGCAGAAGATTCGCCACATTGGCGCAGCCTATCAGCAGAACCAGGACCACAGCTGCAAGCAGCAGGAGCAACGTCGGCCGAATATCGCTCACGAAATTATCCTGCATACCGACGACACTGATTCCGATATCAGTGTTGGCTTCGGGATAGTGTTTTTCCAACTGGCGTGCAATACCATCCATCTCCGCGCTCGCCTGCGCCAGCGTGACTCCCGGCTTGAGCCGCGCCCAAGCGTCAAAATAATTGCTGTCTCTTAGAGGTCGCGGATCCTTGTCCGGCGTGAACGGGTATGGTGGCACGTCCCACCGTGACGGCATCCAGAGCTCGCCGTAATCGTCCGGAGCGAAATTGGCAGGCATCACTCCAACCACTGCGTAGGTCTCGCCATTCAGCGTGATGTTGCGTCCTACCAGACCGCGGTCTGAACCAAAGCGACTCTTCCAAAGACCGTAGCTAAGCACCACCACGTGGTCGTTGCCAGCCTTTTCATCGTCAGCAAGTAAGCCGCGCCCGAGCAGAGGGTTGACACCAAACAGAGAAAAGAAATTCGCCGAAACCACGGTGAACTGAACGCGTTCTGGACGTTCGCCGCCGGTCAGGCTGCCTTGAAATCCCCGCGAAGCCGCCATGTAGGAAAAGACGTGGTTCTGCGTTGCCCAATCCAGGTAGTTCGCGGGAGAGACGCTCGCGTCAGCGCCATTGCTTCGAAGCTTTTGCGAGACATAAACGATCCGGCCTGAATCTGGATATGGCAGCGGGTGCAGGAGAACTTCATC
>DATNHO010000209.1:0-28651 GCA_035604895.1 Terriglobales bacterium
GGCAAGAAACGCATCGAGTGGGCCAACCAGTCGATGAAAGTTCTGCAGATCATTCGCAAGGAATTCATCAAGAACCAGCCGCTGCAGGGCATCCGCATTTCGGCCTGCCTGCACGTCACCGCGGAGACGGCGAATCTGGCCATCACCCTTCGCGACGGCGGCGCCGACGTGGTGCTATGCGCCTCGAACCCGCTTTCCACGCAGGACGATGTTGCCGCCAGCCTGGTGCGCGACCACGGCATTTCCGTCTTCGCAATCAAGGGCGAGGACAACGACACCTACTACAGCCATATTCTGGCGGCCATCGATCATCGGCCGCACATCACTATGGACGACGGCGCCGATCTTGTGACCATCCTGCACACCAAGCGACAGGATGCGCTTGCCGAAGTGATTGGCGGCACCGAAGAGACCACCACCGGCGTGATCCGGCTGCGCGCCATGGCGAAGGACGGCGTGCTGCGTTTCCCCATCGTCGCAGTGAACGATGCCGACACCAAGCATCTGTTCGACAACCGCTACGGAACCGGGCAGTCCACGATTGATGGCATCATCCGTGCCACCAACTTTCTGCTGGCGGGATCGAAGTTCGTGGTCGCCGGCTACGGCTGGTGCGGACGCGGGCTGGCCAGCCGCGCTCGCGGCAACGGCGCCGAGGTGATTATCACCGAAGTCGATCCGACAAAAGCTCTGGAAGCGGTGATGGACGGTTTCCGCGTGATGTCAATGACGGAAGCCGCCAAGCTGGGTGACGTATTCTGCACCGTTACCGGGAACAAGAGCGTGCTTACCAAAGACCACTTCGAGCTGATGAAAGACGGGGCCATCATTTCGAATTCGGGACACTTTAACGTCGAGATCGACATTCCGGCGCTGGAGAAACTATCTTCGTCAAAACGAACGACGCGCACTTCCGTGGAAGAGTATTCGCTGAAAGATGGACGCAAGATCAATCTTCTGGGTGAAGGCCGCTTGATTAACCTGGCCGCAGCCGAGGGCCATCCCGCATCGGTCATGGACATGAGCTTCGCCGACCAGGCACTCTCCGTCGATTACATGGTGAAGAACCACAAGTCGCTCGAGAAAAAGGTCTACCGCGTGCCCGATGACCTGGACAAGCGGGTGGCCAAGTTGAAGCTCGAGTCCATGGGCATCAAAATCGACAAGCTCACGCCGGAGCAGGAAGAGTATCTGGCGGGCTGGAGCGAAGGGACGTAGTGGCAGTCGTTCGTCGTTGGTCTTTGGCGGGGCGGCGTTAGCCGCCCCGTTTGTTTTTCTGACGCCGACCCCATCTGCCCGCGTTCTACTTGGTTTGGTTCAGTAGTACGGTTGCGCCGCCGTCGGTCGTTACGACAATGTCCGGTTTACCGTCGGCATTGAAATCGCTGGTTGCCAGCTGTCCTCCGACGCGCGTCGAACCGATCGGTGTGGCAGCCTTTAATGTACCGTCTCCGTTGCCGAAGAGAACATAGGTGTCTGCGCCCAAGCCGCTTACGGCGACGTCAAGCTTTCCGTCCAGATTGAAGTCGCCCGTGGTTATCCAGCCGGGGCCGAGAGTTGTGTTTACAGTGCGCTTCGATGGTTTGCCGAATGTGCCGTCGCCATTGCCCAGAAGGACGTTCACGGAATTTGCCCCGTCGGTGACTGCCATATCCAGTTTGCCGTCGCCGTTAAAGTCTCCGACGGCAATCTGCAGTATTTGTGTGCCTGCAGTGACATTGTGCGGTTTACCAAACGTGCCGTCGCCTTTTCCAAGCAGGACGCTAACTTCGCCGTTGGGCTGGGTCACAGCGACGTCCAGGTTGCCATCGCCATCGAAGTCGCCCACCGCCAGGGTGCCAGTCACATTGGGAAGGCTGGTGTCTTTCGGAGATTGAAACGTGCCATCTCCGTTGCCCAGAAGCACGACTACGAAGTCACTGGCGCATACCACCAAATCCAGCTTCCCATCGTTATTGAAGTCACCCACGGCGAGCCAGGTGATGTTGGGTCCGGCGAAGAAAGTGTTTGGTGTTTGGAAGGTTCCGTCTCCTTTACCCAGAAGCACCGTAACCGTAGAGTTGCTGGCGGAAAACGTTGCCAGGTCTGAGATGCCGTCTCCGTTAAAATCGGCGGGAGCCAGAAACCCGTTACTCGGCAGCCCGGTTTCGACCGACTTCGCGGCACCGAAAGTTCCATTGCCCTTGCCGCGCAGAACGCTGATCTGCCCGAAGTCGCTTCCTATGGCAAGATCCTGGTTGCCATCTTTGTAAAATTTGCCGACGGCAACAAGATCGCCAAAAGACTCGGTGCGGAAATCCTGCGCCGCCGCGAATAATCCCCCGCCCAGGTTGAGCAGCACGCTAACGTCCTGAGGATCGCCGCCTGAGACCACCAAGTCAGGCTTGCCGTCGCCGTTGAAGTCCCCAACGGCTACGAACAGATTGCCTTCGCCCGCGGCGTAGTTCGGGCCGACACTAAATTTGCCGATACCGTTTCCTAAAAGCACGGTTACGTCGCCGCTCTGGCTGTTGGCCGCGATCAGATCCGGCTTGCCATCGCCATTGAAGTCGCCTGTGGCCACGAAGTCCGGGTCCACACCGGTGGTGATGAACTCGGGACGGCTGAACTTGCCGGTTCCATCGCCAAACGCAACGGCAATCGGTGAACTATCACCTTCGAAATTCGGCGCTCCCAGTGCCACATCAAGCTTGCCGTCGCCATTGAAATCTCCCACGACCACACTACCGCCGCCAGCCTTCAGTCTGGTCACAATGCGCGGACCGAAAGTGCCATTTCCTTTTCCGAGAAGAACGTCGACGCTGGCCAAGCCGCTGCCTGGGCTGAGATTGGATATCACGAGGTCAATCTTGCCATCACCGTTGAAGTCCCCGGTCGCCACCGAAACTGGTCCGTTGCCGGCGAAGTAGCTTACAGCCGTCTTGAAAGTTCCGTCACCGTTGCCCAGCAACACGTCGACGCCTTGGCTGTAGGTAACCGCCAGATCAAGCTTGCCGTCGTGGTTGAAGTCTTCGGCCACCAAGGAAGTCGGCTGCGCACCAACGGTGAACCTTCCGCCCACAGTGAAGGTCCCGTCGCCATTGCCCAGCAGGATAAACACATCGTCGGTCAACGCCGCGATGTCGAGGATGCCGTCGCCATTGAAGTCACCGACCACGACCGCGACTGGCGCCGCGTCCAAGGCAATTTCGGTCGGCGGTTTGAATGTGCCGTTTCCCTTGCCCAGCAACACACTCACACTCGGGTTGTCCCTGGCGTTGTTGGCAACGACGATGTCAAGGTTGCCGTCATGATTAAAATCGCCCACGGCGACCGCACTCGGACCCGTGCCTGCGGGCACAAGTGGTGCCGTATTGAAAGTACTGCCGAAGCAGCATCCGAAAAGGCCGAAAAAGAACAGAACCAGACGAAGAAGGGTTTTAAGCAAGCTGTTCGTTGAATTCATGGCGCATCTCCTTGGGCGGGTTGCGTTCCAATCCGTAGGTTCTTTGTTGCGCGAAAGGCGCGAAAGGTTTGAGAAGAGAAGTATTGTCTGCGTTCCCGGCGGTTGTCAACGTGAAAAACTTTGCACAGGTCCAACGGACGCGGCGACAGCGGTGCCCTCTTTCGCGATAACCGGCAGACTTGTGAGATAGCTTCTGAAAGCACCAGCCGCGCGGGTTCAGGGCGAACTCTAAAGGAAACCGCTGAACGGACGATAGATCACTAGAGAAGGTTGACCGTGTCTGCGTGATGCGGAGCTTTGCGTTGCGGGCTCATGGAGGCGCTCTCAATCGGGGAAGGAACGTAGCGATGAGTGACGACAGCGACATCGTAAGAGAGTTCCTGGTGGAGAGCTACGAGAACCTCGACCGGTTGGATCGGGAGTTGGTTGGGTTAGAGAAAAATCCCAACGATCGCGAGGCTCTGGGCAGCGTATTTCGCACCATTCACACCATTAAGGGCACCTGCGGTTTTCTCGGCTTCAACAAACTCGAGGCGGTGGCGCATGTGGGGGAGAACCTGCTGACCCGCTTGCGCGACCGGCAACTCACTCTGAATCCGGAGATTACGACCGGGCTGTTGAGCATGGTGGATGCCGTTCGCCAGATGCTGAACCAGATCGAGGCGTCGGGGCAGGAGGGTGAGCGCGATGACTCAGTCCTGATTGCCACGCTGACCCGCCTGCAGAAGTTGCCCGCGGCAGCGGCGGTGAAGGTCGAAACGGCTACGCCGCCGGAGAGCGTTGCGGAGACGGCTGCTCCGCAGGTTTCGATTGGCGACATTCTGATGCAACATGTCGGAGTCACGCCTGAGGAAATTCTGCATGCAGCCCGGCAGCAGAAAGAAGGCGATCCACGCCGCCTGGGCGAAATTCTGGTGGAACAGGGCGCAGTGCAGCCAGCCGATGTTGTGGATGCGCTGCGCATTCAGCGGGCTTCGAGCACTCAAGCCACCGCCTCGGACAGTTCCGTCCGCGTGGATGTGGGTTTACTGGACAAGGTGATGAATCTGGTGGGGGAACTGGTGCTGGCGCGCAACCAGATTTTGCAATTTTCCAGCCGTATGAAGGATAGCGGTTTTCAGGCGGCTTCGCAGCGTCTGAACCTGATCACCACCGAACTGCAGGCGGGTGTGATGAAAACGCGCATGCAGCCAATCCGGAACGTGTGGTCGCAGTTTCCGAGGACGGTGCGGGACGTCGCCTTGGGTTGCGGCAAAGAAGTGGGCATCGAGATGGAGGGCAAGGAGACCGAACTCGATAGAACGATTATCGAGGCCATCAAGGATCCGCTTACGCACCTGGTGCGAAATTCCGTGGACCATGGCATCGAACTTCCAGAACAGCGAGTGAACGTGGGCAAGAATCGGAGCGGACGTCTCATTCTGCGGGCCTTTCATGAAGGTGGGCAGGTCAATATCGAGATCGGCGACGATGGCGCTGGCCTGAATGTCGAGCGCATCCGCAAGAAGGCGGTCGAACGTGCCTTAGTCAGCGCCGAACAAGCCGCGCGCATGAGCGAGCGCGAAATCTTCAATTTGATCTTTCTCCCGGGGTTCTCCACGGCGGAGAAGGTGACTAACGTGTCCGGGCGCGGCGTCGGTATGGATGTGGTGAAGACGAATGTGGAGAAAATCGGCGGCACCGTGGATGTTCAGTCCACGCTGGGCCGAGGAACTACGGTGCGAGTAAAGATTCCGTTGACTCTGGCAATCATTCCGGCTCTGGTGGTGACTTGCGGCGGCGAGCGCTACGCCATTCCGCAGGTGAGTCTGCTCGAACTGGTGCGGATCAAGGCCGACGACGTGGGTAAGGCCGTCGAATTGGTTCACGGGGTGCCGGTATACCGGCTGCGCGGACGGCTTCTGCCTCTGGTGTATCTGAATCGGGAGCTCAACCTTGTCGCAGAAGCGAACGCCGGCGCGGAGAAAGATGGCGCGGTCAACATCGTGGTGTTGCAAGCCGACGAACGGCGATTCGGATTAGTGGTGGATCAGATCAACGACACCGAAGAAATCGTGGTAAAGCCGCTCCGCAAGCAGCTCAAGACGGTCAAGACATTTGCCGGCTCGAGCATCATGGGCGACGGCAAAGTCGCCCTCATTCTGGACGTGCTCGGCCTGGCACAACGCGCCGGCGTGGTTTCAGAAGTGCGGGATCACGCCGTGGTTGAAACCTCACTGGAAACGGCGGAAGCGGCCGTGCCAAAACAAACTTTCCTGTTGTTCGCGGGTCCGGGGGATTCCCGCATGGCCATACCACTCAGCACGCTGGCACGGCTGGAGGAGTTTCCGTTGGCGCAAGTGGAAATGTCGGGCAGGCAGTGGGTCACGCAATATCGCGGGCAGATCTTGCCTCTGGTTCGGCTCGAGGTGGCGCTGGAAGAACGCCGCAATAAAATCCGCACCCTGCAAGCCCCGCCACCTCAGGGTTCAGGGCGGATTCAGGTGCTGGTGCTGCATCATGACGGACGCGCCTTCGGCCTGGTGGTGGAGCGGATTCTCGACATCGTCGAGGACCGGGCGGACGTCAGGTCGCCTGCGAGCCGTGCCGCGGTTCTCTATTCCGTGGTGATCGGTGACCGGGTCACGGAGCTGCTGGATATCCCGGCGATTCTGCGCAGCGCGGAAACAAGCGCGGCGCAGGCTGGCTTTGCCGAGAAATCGACGGAGGTTGTGAACTAAACATGGCCACTACTTCACAGTTTTGCACGTTCTATCTGGACAAGCTGCTGTTCGGGGTCGAATTGAAGGGTGTCCAGGAAGTGATCCGCTCACTAGAGATGACCAAGGTTCCGCTGGCGCCAGAGGTGGTGAGTGGATTGATCAACCTGCGCGGCCAGATTGTTACCGCTGTCGATCTGCGGCGTCGCCTGGAGATGGAGCCATCTCCGCCGGGCATGCTGGCCATGAATGTGGTCGTACGTTCCCAGGACGGCGCGGTCAGCCTGCTAGTGGACGAAATCGGCGACGTTGTGGAGGTCGAAGAGACCAGCTTCGAGCCGCCACCGGAAACTTTGCGTGGCTCGGTTCGCACTGTGATCCTTGGCGTGCACAAATTGAACGACCGGCTGATGCATGTGCTGGACATCGAAAAGGCGTGCCAGATGGCGGAGGTTCCCGAGACCCTCGGAGTGCGATAGCGCGGTACCAGGCGACGAGCGCGTTGGTTTTTGAATTCGGGAAGGATGGGGGGACGGCGAAAAATGAAACTCACGCTCGGAAAGAAACTGGGACTGGGCTTTGGCGCGATTCTTGTCCTGATGATCTTCAGTGCCACCATCAGCTACACAAAGTCGTCCGAGATGAAGGAAAGCCAGGACCGCGCGCTGGACATACACTTCCCAACGCTCGAAGCCGCTAAAGATTTGCAGCGGGATCTGAATCAGACACAGAGCAAGGGTCGCCAAGCCATTCTCGCGGGAGCACAAGCGGACAGGAAAGACGCAGCGAAGAAATTGTTCGACGGAGCTTGGGGCGAGATCGAAAAGGACGTGGCCGCGATGGACGAATTGGCTCCCAAATGGTCCCTTCAGGCGAACCGTGACCATCTGGATGAAATTAAGAAGCAACTTCCGCTGCTCCGCGCGGCCCAGGAGGCAGCGATGACTCATGCGGCGGGCAGCGACCGCGATGCTGTCAGTAAGGCGGGAAATGAATTTGCCGACCAGGCTACGCTGGCCACGGAGGCCATCAAGGCATCCCTCGGAAGCGTAGTGGATTCGTTCAGCAAGCTAGTGGACGAGAACAAGGAGGAATTGAAGGCGGACAACCGCTCGCTCATCCTGACGATGGCAGTGACTACTTTCGTGGCCCTGGGCGTCGGCATCTTCGTAGCCATTTTCCTGAGCCGTGGTATCTCTGGGGCAACCCATGCTGTTCTGGCTCAAGCGGAGGCGATTGCAGCGGGGGACTTGACCCGTGACGATCTGAAAGTCCAGAGCCAGGACGAACTGGGCGACCTGACCACAGCCATTAATAAGATGAGTGGCAGCTTGAAGCGCATGATCCTAGCGATCACGGAAAATGCCATGCAGGTAGCCAGTGCCAGTGAGGAATTGAATACCACCAGCCAGCAGATCACGGCTAACTCCGAGGAAACCTCGGCTCAGGCCGACGTAGTTTCGAAAGCCGCACAAGCCGTCAGCCAGAATCTCCAGACCGTTGCCACTGGCGCGGAAGAGATGGGCGCCAGTATCAAAGAGATCGCCAAGAACGCTACCGAAGCCGCCAAGGTCGCAACTGCCGCGGTTAAGGTTGCCGAAACCACTACCGTCACCGTGTCCAAGCTGGGCGATTCTTCCGCCGAGATTGGCCAGGTTATCAAAGTCATTACTTCGATTGCACAGCAGACCAACCTGCTGGCTTTAAACGCGACCATTGAAGCCGTGCGGGCGGGTGAGGCAGGCAAAGGATTTGCCGTAGTGGCCAACGAAGTCAAGGAACTGGCCAAGGAAACTGCCAAAGCCACCGAAGACATCAGCCGCAAGATTGAAGCCATCCAGACGGACACGAAAGCAGCGGTCGATGCCATCGCCTCGATCAGCGGAGTGGTCAACCAGGTCAACGATATCTCGGGCACGATTGCGACGGCGGTGGAAGAACAGAATGCGACTACGAACGAGATGTCGCGCAACGTGAGCGAAGCGGCGCACGGCAGCGGCGAGATCACGAGCAACATTGCGGGTGTGGCGGAGGCGGCGCAGGGTACGACGCGCGGCGCCACCGATACCCAGAAGGCGTCGCAGCAACTGGTGGAAACATCGACCCAACTTCGTCGCCTGGTCGAGCAGTTCAAAATCAACGCTGGACAAAACTCAGCAGCAGCCCCATCAGCGAGCAAGGCGGCCCGCGCCGGTGCATGAGAACCACCAATGTCGAAGCCTGAGGGTAGCTCGACAAGCAGGGGGTTGCGCGGAAATGGGTCATGAACCCGAGAGAGGCGCAAAGTGCACCTGACCATTAAGCGACGCTTGGCCGTCCTGACTATCAGCGGATTGACATTCGTGGCCGCCGTGAGCGCAACCGGATATTGGGGCATCACGTCCGTTGAGAAAGCAACCGTCCAAGTGGCGGCTACGGGCGTGGCGATTCGCAGCCACATCGAAGCCGGCACCTTCAACGACATGACCAGAGACGATATTTCCGCGATATTCACGAAAAAGGGGCAAGAGCAGCAGGACAACATCGACAACCTGGCTCTCCATTCCAAAATGCTGGCGCAAGGTATCGCCGCGGCCCGGGAGTCGGTGACCGATCCTGCGATTCAGTCCGCGCTCGACGAAGAGGGCCGGCTGGTTCAGGAATATCTCAGCGCAACCGACGCACTGGCCAAGGCGATCGTGCGCGACGCGTCCAAGGCCGATTCCGGGCCGAGCCTGCAACTCTACAGAGGCGTGCAGGAAAAGATTGAGGACAGTAGCGACCAACTGGAGCAGAGTGGAAAACAGGCGGTCGTCAACGCCACCAACAAAGCCAAGCGGGCTACCCGCGCCATGTTTGCCATGTGCGGGCTTTCCCTGGTGCTGCTCCTGGGAGTGGCCACGTGGGTGGCATTCAGCATCACGCGGCCGTTGGACTTATTCTCCGTTCGTTTCAGGGCGATGGCCGAGTCCAACGACCTTACTGCCCGAGTGGATCAGGATCGCGAGGATGAGATCGGACAACTGGGCAGGTGTTTGAATCTGTTTGTCGAAAAGGTGCACGACCTGCTCATCCAGATCGCAGCCAACGCCCAACGAGTGTCCGACGCGAGTAAGGAGCTGAGCACCGTCAGCCAGCAGATCAGCGCTAACTCCGAGGAAACTTCGGTGCAGGCGAAAGTAGTTTCCAACGCGACCCAGCGAGTCAGCCAGAACCTCCAAACCGTCGCCACCGGGGCTGAAGAGATGGGCGTCAGTATTAAAGATATCGCCAAGAATGCTACCCAAGCGGCCAAAGTCGCAACCTCCGCGGTCAAGGTGGCTGAAACGGCCACAGCCACGGTATCGAAGCTGGGCGATTCCTCGATCGAGATTGGACAGGTCATCAAGGTCATTACGTCGATTGCGCAGCAGACCAATTTACTGGCTCTGAACGCGACCATTGAAGCTGCACGCGCGGGTGAAGCGGGCAAGGGATTTGCGGTGGTCGCGAATGAAGTCAAGGAACTGGCCAAGGAAACTGCTAAAGCCACAGAAGAAATCAGCGCCAAGATCGACGCCATTCAGACCGATACCAAGGCGGCGGTAGAAGCCATCGCATCGATCAGCAGCGTGATCAACCAGATCAACGATATTTCGAGCACGATCGCGACCGCGGTGGAGGAGCAGAATGCGACCACCAACGAGATGTCACGCAACGTAGGCGAAGCGGCGCAGGGCAGCGGAGAGATTACCAGCAACATCGCGGGGATGGCGGAAGCGGCTGAGAGCACCTCGCGAGGATCTGCCAACACCCAGAAGGCGGCAGAGGAGATGGTGCAGATGGCTACTCAACTGCGCGGTTTAGTTGAGCAATTCAAGCTTCGGGTCAGCGACGACACCGTGCCGCATGAGCAAGCGCAGAGCAAGGGGGCCTATGCAGGTTCGTAGGGCGCATGCGGAGGCGGGCGGGCTGAGTGTTCGTAGTCTGGCGATCGATTTCCCCGGTCGCAGATCGGATAGAAACGGACTGCTATGAACCCGGTTCGCATCCTCGTGGTCGACGATTCGGTCGTCATTCGCAAACTGCTCTCCGAAACCTTGTCTGGAGACCGAGCGTTAGAAGTCGTCGCTACCGCCAGCGATGGACGAATCGCCCTGGCAAAAATTCCCCTGCTGAAACCCGACCTGATTACGCTCGACATCGAAATGCCAGTGATGAACGGCCTGGAGACGCTTGCAGCAGTGCGCAAGTTATATCCCAAGCTGCCAGTCATCATGTTCAGCACGCTTACCGAGCACGGAGCGGCTGCAACATTGGATGCGCTCTCGCTGGGAGCCTCCGACTACGCCACCAAACCAAGCAACACGGGCAATCCTGCGGTTGCGATCGAACGCATTCGCGCCGAACTCATTCCGAAGATCAAGGCGCTATGCGGCGTAGCTCCCTTGAAACTGCTGCCGCTACCGGGATCTCGTCCGGTTACCAAGCCTCGTGTACGGTCGAATGCGCGCATCGATATCGTGGCCATCGGCACTTCGACCGGAGGTCCGAACGCGCTGGCGGAAGTCTTGCCGCGGATCGCGAACGATTTTCCGGTCCCCATCGTTGTGGTGCAGCACATGCCCCCCATTTTCACGCGCCTGCTGGCGGAGCGGCTTGCCAGTCGCTCGAATATTCCCGTGGAAGAGGGTAGTGCGGGCACGATTCTCGAATCCGGACACGCCTGGATTGCTCCGGGCAATTTTCACATGACGGTAATCCGCGCAGGCACGGCCGCGCGCCTGAACTTGAATCAAGGACCTCCGGAGAACTCCTGCCGCCCGGCCGTCGATGTGCTGTTTCGCTCGGTGGCTGCGGCCTTTGCGGCGAACGTCCTCGCAGTCGTGATGACCGGGATGGGCGCGGATGGTGTGCTGGGGTCGCAGCAGATTCGCGACGCGGGTGGCGAAGTCATCATCCAGGACGAGGCATCGTCAGTAGTCTGGGGAATGCCCGGACTGGTGCATGCCTCCGGGCTGAGTGACGCCGCTTATCCTCTCGATCAATTGGCGCCAGAGATCACCCGCCGCGTGTTGCGGAGCCGTGGTTCTCACTCTCGGCTTGACATGAAGACCTATGCTGCCTCGGAGAGTTCGGCAAAATGACGATTATCACCCAACCCGCAGCGGTTCCAGTGACGCCGAACAAGGGCGCCGAGCCGGTCGATCCTGTATACCGGCAAATCCGCGACTTGGTTTACAAGGTTTCGGGCATTTATAAGGCGGAGGAAAAACTTTATCTTCTGGCCGACGGTTGCACACGACGCATGAAACAGCTGGGGGCGCGGACTCCACGCGACTATTGGGACCAGCTCACGGCGCAGCCTAGCCGCGATGGCGAACTTCGGCAACTGCTGAACGAAATCACCATCGGCGAGACTTGCCTGTTCCGCAGCCAGCCGCAGCTTGATGCGCTGCGGAAAGTTATCCTGCCGGAGATTGTGGGAGAAAAAAACAAGCAGATCACCAAGCGGTTGCGCATCTGGAGTGCGGGCTGCTCGACCGGGGAAGAGTCCTACACGCTGGCCATGAACATGCTTGAAGAACGGGACCGCTTACTGCAAGGTTGGACGTTGGAGATTCTCGCCACCGACCTGAACGACCGTTCCATAGAAACCGCCAAGGCTGGGATTTACGGCGACTATGCGCTGCGCAACACCACCGATTACTTCAAACGGAAATATTTCTCGATTCTCGATGAAAGGAAACTGCAGGTCAGCGCTGAGGTGAAAAAGCTGATCACGTTCAGCCGTCTGAATCTGCAGGATGATTCTAGGATGCTCTTCATGAAGGGTATAGATCTGGTTTTCTGCTGCAACGTGCTGATCTATTTTGACGGCGTCTCGAAGGCGAAAGTGATCAATCATTTTTTCAGCAACCTGAATTTTGGTGGGTACTTCTTTTTGGGCACCTCGGAATCGCTGATGAGATTGAATGATCAGTTTCACCTGATCCATTTCCCCGGAACCATCGCTTATTGGAAACCATCCCTCAAGAGTGGCAAGCTATGACCGTCTCCCTGGCCGAAACTATTCACGAGCGTGTGCGGCACATCGAAACCATGCCCGCTATCCCTGCTGTTTTCTTACCCCTGCTGAAATTGCTGAGTAGTTCTGGGCAGGACGCAAGAGTGGACGAAGTGGTGCGCCTGGTGTCTTATGACAACACCATTGCCGCGCAATGCCTGCGAGTGGCAAGTTCGCCATTATTCGGCTTGGAGAAATCCCCGAAATCGATCAAAGGGGCGGTGCTCACCCTGGGGCTGCGCCGGGTGGAAACCATCCTGCTGACTTGCTGCCTGGGACAGGCTTTCCCGGCGAAGAAGTGGGTGCTGGATCCAGCCGTGTTCTGGAGACATTCGCTCGGCTGCGCCATGGTATGCCGCAAGTTCAGCGAGAAGCTGGCGGTTGCGGACGGCGAGAAGGCCTACATGGCGGGCCTGCTGCATGACATCGGGTTCATGGTGAACTGTTTGGTTTTTCCTGAAGAATTTGCCAAGGCGATGAAACGCGCTCGCGGCGAGGAGATTCCGCTGGACGAGGCGGAACAATCTACGATGGGGTTCACGCACTGCGAGACCGGGCAGGCGTTAGCTGAAAAATGGGGCCTGGCGAACGATGTCATCGAGGTGATCGCACATCATCATGCCATCGAAAAAAGCCAGAAAGCGCGGCCGCTGGTGGCGCTGGTACACCTCAGCGATCTTCTCTGCCGCATGCGTGGGCTGGGGTACGGCTACTACGAGCGGCGCATGGTGGACCTGATTGCCGATCCGGCGTGGCCCATTCTTTTGCAGGAACACCGTGACCTCGAAGGTGTGGACCTGGTCCGATTTACCTTTGAGCTCGATGAGGCGGTCGGAGCGATCCATGCCCTGGTCGCGATGGTATTCGGGTCGGCACCGGCCCGCACCTGACCACAAAGCTGCGAACGCCAGATTCTATTTTGCCGTGCGAGAGGGTTGTATCCGGCATGCACAGTTTCCGAAGAATCTTCCAGCGCATGCTCCGGGCGACTTTGAAGGCTAGCTCTGGATCAGAAGAGAGATGACGAGGGGCATGGTTTCAAACTGCAGCCGGATCTCAAGCGCAGGAGAGTCTGCCATGGAATGCAGGCTGTAGTCGCTGCCGGTGATTACCGTGGGCGGGGAGAGCATGCAACCTTCGGCCAGGCCGGCAATCTTGTTCTTGAAGTTGCCCGCGACCATATTGCAAACCTCGCCGAGCGCATCCGATATCTCAGGGCCGACCTTGTCCAGATCAACGCCCAGCATCTTCGAGGTCATGAGCCTGGCCGCCTTGTCGTCACAGCGTACGCTCAGCACGCCGCACAGTTGTCCCGCCAGTCCTACCATGGCGGTAACGTTCAGGTTCGATTCGTCCGCGTTGATCGACGGACTCAGTTGGCTGCTCAACATGAGCTCGAAGACTTCCCGGGTTGCCGTTTCGAGCAGCGGAACCCAATTACTCCGGCCATCTTTAGCAGGCAGTAGTTCAGTCACCGACTTCATGATTTACATCCTAGAACGGGCACGACATGTTCCTTGACCTGCTCCGGCGTGAATGGTTTGCGGATGTACCCGCGGGCGCCGTGGGACAAAGCCTGTACCACGTGAGACTCGCTGCCCTCAGTTGTAATCATGACTACGGGCACGTCTTTCGCGTTCGCGACGCCCGGGAGCTGCTTGATGAACTCCAGGCCGTCCATGATCGGCATGTTGATGTCGCAAAGGATCAGATCGACGGATTTGTCCTGCAACACAGCCAGCGCCTCGGCGCCGTTGCCGGCTTCAAATACCTGCGTTAAGTCGATCCCCGCCTGGCGCAGCGAGCGTTCTACGATCTTTCGCATAACCGACGAATCGTCGATAATCAAAGCTCGTATGGGCATAAGGCTGTACTCGTTCCCGCTCAGATGAAACGCAAGATGCTTTTCGTTTAGACTTACATCGCTCTTGGGTACATCGGCACCGAGCAGCCGGACTTTAGGGCCACAAAGTTACGGGATGAGCGAAGCCATGGCGACTTAGGGCGTCTTGTTGACCGTTTGGTCGAAGATTACGTCTTACGTTCCAGAACCCGCGGTCAAAATTGTGATGGAGGTGGTTCCGATGAAACGCATTTTCGGCGCGTTGTTCTTGCTGGGCATGGCGCTGTCATGTATTTTGTGTCAGGCGCAAGTCAACCCCTACAAGGATCCCACCCCCGGCGTTTCTGGCTATCGGGCGGAGGTGTTGGCGGAGGTGAGGGTCCAAGAAGACAAATTTGCGCGGCTGGCGGAAGCGATTCCGGCTGACAAGTACACCTGGCGTTCCAGTCCAGATGTTCGTTCCGTATCAGAAGTGTTTCTGCACGTGGCAGCGGCGAACTACAACCTTCCGAAACTCATCGGAACGCCTCCACCTGCCGGTGTGGACATTGCCAAGCTGGAAAAATCAACGACCGACAAAGCCAAGGTGGCTGTCATCTTGAAGGACTCGTTTGCGCATGAACGCGATGCCATCATGAAAATGCCGGATTCGGACCTGGAAAAAAGCCTCGATTGGTTTGGCGGCAAGAACACGGAGCGAGGCATCCTGTTGTTCATGACTCGCCATACCGCCGAACATTTGGGACAGTCGATCGCCTATGCGCGCTTTATCGGTGTGGTTCCGCCCTGGACCGAGGACCAGCAGCGCCAGCCGCCGCCGCCGAAAGGGAAATGATCTTATGCCTCGGTTGCTCGCTCGCTCGGGGTAACCCCAGTGATCGCGAGCAATTCTCCGGTTTGCGTCGCGCTGTGCAGTCCACATTCTGTTTTATTGAACCCAGACCAGCGTCCGGCGCGCGCATCCTCTCCGGGCTGCACGCTTCTGGTGCAATGCGTGCAGCCGATGCTGGGATATCCGCGATCGTACAGAGGATTATAGGGAAGGTCGTGGTCATGGATGTAGCGCCAGACTTTTCCGGCAGTCCAAGCGGCGAGCGGGTTAATCTTGACCAAATGAAATTTGGCATCCCACTCCACTTTAAGCGCTCCGGCTCGATCCGGCGTCTGATCGCGGCGAATGCTGGTTACCCATGCGCGCAGTTGCGAGAGCTTCTTTCGCAGCGGTTCTACTTTCCGGAGATTGCAGCACGCATCTGGATCACGGCTCCAGAGCGCGGGGCCATGAAGATGTTCCTGATGTTCTGGCGTGAGAGCCGACTTGAGCTTTTCCACACGGATGCCATACCGCTGTTCGATTCGCTCCATGAGATCGCAGGTTTCGGGAAATAAGAAGTCGGTGTCGAGAGTGAAAATGCGGAATTGTGGCTGCACCCTGGCGGCGATGTCGATGAGCACGACGCCCTCCGCGCCGAATCCCGATGCAATTTCGACATAGCCTCCGAAGGTTACGAAAGCCCAACGCAACAAGTCCTCCGGACTCCACTGCTCGACCAACTGATGGATTCTTTCGACAGTGTCCTTCATGTTCCTTGCTCCTTATCTCCCAGTCCGGCGCACGAACTGCCTGAAAGCTCTGCTTCCGTCTGCGTAGAAAAAATACGTTCGCCCGAAGGCCAACAGCTCGAGAACCCGAGTTCCTCCGGTGAACCGGCAAGGTCGGCATGGCGCAAAACTTCTCCGATTACAAGCAGCGTCGGCGCGGGCAGGTGGGGCGCGTCGCCCAGCTTCTTTACGCTTGTCGCAAAGACTTGTTGTTTCGAAGTTGTGGCTCGCGAAATAATCGCGCACGGTGCTTCGCCCGAAAGGCCAGCGGTGCGGAGTTTGTCCGCGATTTCTGAATAACGGTGGCCGGGCATGTAGATCACGACGGTGGCTCCCAAAGACACGAGCGCGCTCCAATTGGTCAGATCGTTTCCGGTCGCCGAATGTCCCGCGAGGAAAACCAACGCTTGAGACGAATGGCGATGAGTCAAGGGAATTTTTGCGGTTGATGCGGCCCCAAGAGCAGCCGTGATGCCCGGAACAATTTCAAATTCGATGTTCGCACTACGCAGGGCTGCAATTTCTTCGCCGACGCGCCCAAAGACAAGTGGGTCGCCACCTTTGAGTCGTACCACCTGCAATCCTGATGCAGCCAGAGTGACCATGAGGAAGTTGATCTCTTCCTGGCTGGCGTTCTTTTTTCCGCAACGCTTGCCGACGTTTCGGAGTTGTACGTCGATCGGTACCATCTGGAGTATCTCTGCGCTAACGAGTTCGTCGTGCAACACCACATCGGCGTGCTTGAGCAGCCGAACAGCTTTGAGCGTGAGCAATTCGGGATCGCCAGGTCCCGCGCCGACGAGGTAGACTTTGCCAGTCATACGGCAGCACCTCTTCCATTCGTCTCCAAGTCAGCCGCAAGCGCGGCCTCGAATGCCTCAACGCTGGCCAGCGATTGCAACAGAGACCGTTTGCGTTCCGGGTCAAGGTTGCTGGCGAGGACTTTTCGGCGCGTCTCACCTAGTTCCGCGACCCATTGTGCGTAGCCCGGTCCGAACTGACGCTCCAGTTGTTGACGAATTCGTTGGGCGAGCGATGGACTCTGCCCTGAGGTTGAAATCGCAATCTGCAAGTCGCCGCGTTGAACCACGGCCGGGTAATAGAAATCACACTGCTCGGGGACGTCCACCACGTTGCACAGAATGCGGCGGGCGTGCGCTTCTTGGAAGATGAGCTCATTCAAATCGCGCGAGGACGTAGCCACGACGACGAGGAATGCGTTATCCAGATCCGACAGGGCAAAGCCACGCTCCTCGAGTGCGAGTTTGCCGTTGCGGGCCCACTCCCGCACCGCTGTGCTCGCCTCGTGCGCGACGACGCGAATCCTTGCCCCGGTCGGCAAAAATCCGCCAATCTTGGGCTCGCCGACTCGCCCCGCACCGACGACCAGAACCTGGCGGCCATCCAGCTTCACGAAGATGGGAAACAGAGTTTTCACGTCCACTCGCCTTTGCAGTTCATCGCTAGCCTTCCACTCCGTGCGGCACGCGCCCCGGAGACAGATCGCGAGGTACCGCCTCAATCACTTCTCCAGCTAGAAACGAACGCAACTCCGCATCACTATGACGCGCGAAAAAGTGCCGCAGGTTCTCGTTGCTGAGTCGGTCGATCAAATAGCGACGCAGCAGGCGCTCAATGGCGTCCGGTACTTCGCTGGCCAGGCAGCGATAGCCGACCGGCCGCGCAATCGACTGATGTAGGCCAACGCCGCCGCCCAGGCAGAAGTAGTACGCGTCCAGCAAGCGCTCCCCGACCTTCAACTTCTTGCCTTCGATTCCTATGTCAGCGATCCAGTGCTGACCGCAACTGTTGGGGCATCCGGTAACATGCAGCTTCAAATGTTGTTCGAAGCCGGGAAGTCGTTCTTCCAGTTCTTCGACCAGCCATCGGGAGAAGCTTTTGGTTTCGGTGATCGCGAGCTTGCAGAATTCGGTACCGCTGCAGGCAACGGCCCCGCGCCAGAACGGCGAACCACCCACGCGCAATCCGATTGCGTCCAGCTGCTTGGCCAGCGATTCGGCCTGCAATCGCGGGACGTTTATGGTCAGCAGGTTTTGCATGTTTGTGGTTCGCAACTCGCCGTTGGCAAAACGATCGGCCAGATCGGCAGCCATGCGCATTTGTTCTGCCGTGATTCGCCCGCGCAGCACCGCGGCGCCAACGTAGCAATAGCCAGACTGTTTCTGCGCGTGGATACCGATGTGGTCGCGGTAGACGTCGGCTGGCGCGTCTTCGGGTGCGGCCGCGTCCAGATGGAATCCAATTCGCTGCTCCAATTCTTTCTGGAAGTCTTCAGCCGTCCAGCCATGCCGCAGGAAAAGAAATTTGAGCCGCGCCCGCTCGCGATGTTCCCGTAACTGGCTCGACTCGCGGAACAGCTCCGCGATGCCCTTGATAACCAGGTCGACCTGGTTCCAGCGAACAAATGCATTGAGACGAGCTGCAAGATGAGGTTCGGCTGAAAGTCCGCCGCCTACACGCAGCGAGAAACCAGTTTCGGGCTTTCCATTTAGCGTGCGCGTGACCGCGGTCAACCCGATGTCGTTGATCTCGGGATACGCGCACCAGACTCGGCAGCCGGTAATCGAGATTTTGAACTTGCGTGGCAGATTGTAGAAATCGGAATTGCCGGCGAGCATCTGTGTTGCAGCGAGCGCGAGTGGCGACGCATCGCAGATTTCCTCGGCATCCACGCCTGCGACCGGGCAGCCGGTGATGTTTCGTGTGACGTCGCCGCACGCGCCTATGGTGTTCAGGCCGCATTGCCACAAAGCTTCAAGAATCTCTGGAAGAGCTTCAATCGTGATCCAATGCAGCTGAATGTTTTGGCGCACGGTAAGGTCGGCAATCCCGCGCGCATGGCGCTGCGTTAGCTCAGCGACGGTACGCAGTTGAGGGGAATTCAGGATGCCGTTGGGAATGCGGATGCGCAGCATGAAGCAGGGCAGAGCTTTGCCTTCGCCGCCTTGCCCGCCCACCACACCGGCTCCGTCCCCTTGGGTGTAAACGCCCCACCAGCGGAAATATGTTCCCAGCCATTCGGGTGGGATGGAATCAAAACCGGTTCGCGCGAAGCCACGAATCTCGTCGAGTGCCATCCACGGATTTTTCTCCCGCTTCAAGCGCTCGACTCGCTGTGCCTTCGTCTCTTTTTCTGTTCTAGCCTGGCTTTCGTTTTGTGCCATAAAAAGAAAAACCCACCGCCAGCTTTCTACTGGCGATGGGTTCGATGAATGCTTGAACTAAGAAATCTCTAAGTCAGCAACCTCCCGGCGCCAGAAGACACGACCGCGCAACAACAAGTACAACAGCACATACAGTCGGAGTTCTTCTGGTACTGGTCTAGCATTATGTTCCCGATTCTAGGATGCACTAGAGAATCTGTCAAACGCCTGCTTGTTCAAGAGATGCGGGCAGTCGGCTATGAGGTGCAAATATTGTCGTAAATATTATCTTACTGCCTCAATTGTGCCACGATCGGTCTGCAGGGCAGCCATTTCCTTGCGAGCTGCTTCGGCACGCGGACCGGATTGCTCCTCCGAAAGAAAGATTTGTAGTTCCGCCACTGCCTCCGCCGGTCGGTTTTCATGCTCGAAGACGCGCGCCGCCACGTAGTGAACAACGGCGTGCGCACCCCGAGGGATCGCATGCGCTTTGCGGCAAGTGGCGAGAGCTTGTTCGTAGTGTTGATTGAGAAGTTCGACATTGGCCAACAGCACCAGCGTCTGCGAATCGGTGGGATCGATCGCATTCGCCTTGTTCAACAGGCTCTCGGCGTGAGGGAAGTCATGATCGGCAATCGCTATGCGAGCCCAGTTGACGTAGGCGGGAGCGAAATGATCGTTCAAGCTAATGGCCTTCTGCAGCGCTTCCAGATTCTTAACCCGATCGCCGAGGCCTCCGTAGGCCACACCCAAATTGTTATAGGCCTCCGCATACTGCGGGTAAATCGCAGTCGCTTTCTTGAGATGTTCGATCGACTTCTGCCAGTTTTCTTTGGCGGTGAACTGGCTGGCTTTATCGAATTCTTTTCGCGCGGCTTCAGGAATATTCAGATCCACCGCCGCGACCAAAGGTTGGGTCGCCGTGGTCGCGCCGCTCTTGCTTGCAGTCCCCGCATGCTTGACAGCTACCTCGAGATCGTTGCGGCCGCGGGTGTCGAGGTCGAATCTTTCACCTTGTGAATTTTCGATCCCCGGACCGGAAACGGCTACGCGATACCTTCCGGCCGCCACATTGGCAAAGTAAACATCGCAATCCTTGTCGGTCACATTTTCGGCGACGGGAGTTCCAGAAGAACTCAGCAGCGAAACATTGGCTTGAACGTCGCAGGCGTAGCCGGTCCCTGAAGTCACATGAACCTTTATACTGCCCGTGCGACTGAATGAATCGGAGCCAGACTGACCGTAGATGCAAGGCACAAGAAACAAGGTCAAGAGAACCAGCAGGCGACGCGTCATGGTTGCCTTCGCGGAGGGTTGGCATCGAAACTGGCTCGCGGAGCAGGCGGGCAATGCGTGCGTTCAACCCTCGCGCTTAGGACGCACCACGAGGAGAATCGGTAGCGCGATATATCGTGTTACGAGAAAAATTACAAATGAGCTGTGATGGATTCCGAGTTTGTCGCACAACACATCGTCGGACAAGATTTGTTAGAACTTGTCTGTTGTGCGGGGTCGTCATTCGCGTTTGTCCGCGTGTGCAGTTTTACGAAGCATCCGGCGGATTAAGAGATGCTCAGGAGATAATCTTCAACGAAATTCGAATCTTTAGTCCGTGATCTGCCGTCATCTACAAATCACGTCGTACAAGTTGTTAATGTTTACAATAAGAGCACTGTCCCTTCCTCTCCCCTTTTGGTTTCGCGGCTAATCTAAACTGACATCTGAGATTGCGTGCAAGAACTCGAAAAATCACGGCCCGGTTTGCAGGAGATCCTGAACAAGCCCATTCGCGACCTTGGTCTAACCATCGAGGGTTCGCCACTGCACCGTCTGGTGCTGCAGTTGTATCGTGAGCTCGAACAAAAAGGGTTGGTCAAGTTCCACCCGCTTTGTTACCTCACCGACGAGTGGGGATGCCCTTCCGGCGAGCCCGTGATCGGGATTCCGTTCTATCTCGCGAACGCGGATTTGGCTCATCTTGAAAGAGAGATGAATGACCTGGAAGATCTGCGCGAGACCATGATGTATCTCAGGCATGAAGCCGGACATGCGTTCAATTATGCCTACAAGCTTCATCGCACGCCGGAATGGAAGCAGCTTTTTGGTTCGTTTCGACGGCCCTATCACGATAATTATCGGCCCATTCCATTCTCGCGGAACTTTGTTCGCCATCTGGCCGGCTGGTATGCGCAGAAGCATCCTGACGAAGACTTTGCCGAAACCTTCGCGGTATGGCTGACTCCGCGTTCGGCGTGGCGCAAACGCTATCGAGGCTGGGGCGCGATGGCCAAGCTGCAGTATATGAATCGCATCGCCAAGGAGTTGGGTAGTGCGGATCCAGTTCGCCGCCGCGGGCGCACCGACATCACCGTCGACGAAATGGAGACCACTGTGGCCGAGTTCTACCAGCAGGTGAACGATGGCATCCCGCTCGAAGATCTTGCGCTGGATACCGACTTGCGCGACATTTTCGACGCGTCCAAACGGCGCAAGACGGCAACGCCCGCACACGAATTCCTGCACGTGCAGAGGAAAACAGTTGTAGACAAAGTTGCCTATTGGACCGGGGCGCAGCGTCCACTGATTAAGAAGCTGATCGAGGTGATCGAGAAGCGCATCGATGAACTTGGTTTGTTCGCTGATGCCAGCCACGAGTCCGAACAGCTGATCCAGATCACGGTCTATGTAACTGCGTTGGCCATGAATTATATGGCGCGAGGAAAGTTTGTGCATCCATGATTTTTGCGTGCGAAGGACAACGATGAAGAACTATGATTTTGTCAGAAGCTGGAGGCTGCAATGACCAGCGCGAAACTAAAGGTTGCCGTGCTTTACGACGTGTGGGAAGACGAGGCGGCGCCGGCCGACGTCGTTGTGGAGGAAAAGACTTCGGCGCGCAAACCCAAGCCGAAATCCAAACGGAAGACGCGAACCGAGAAGGAGGACCGGGAAGAGATTTTCGAAGCTCTCGAAAAGCTCGGCCATGAGCCGTTCTATCAAGTGCTGGACGGCCGTCCGCAGTGCCTAACCGCGTTGGCAAAGTGCGATGCGGACCTCGTGTTCAATCTGACCGAGTCTTTTGCCGGCGACGACACCAAAGAGATGAACGTCGCGGCGTATATGGACCTGCTCGACATGCCGTATACGGGCGGCGGTCCGCATGCGCATTTCCTCGCGCAGGATAAAGGCACCGCAAAAAAGATGTTCGAGTTCCACGGCATCAAGACGCCCTTCTTCGCAACCTCGTATCGGGGCCGAATTGAGCACGCACATGACATTTCGTTTCCGCTGATCGTGAAGCCGGTTTCTGAGGACGGTTCGATCGGCATCAGCGCCGACGCTGTGGTCGACAGCGTGAAAGAACTTATGGAACGAGTGGAATATATTCAGAACGAGTTTGATTCGCCGGCTTTGATCGAGGAATACATTGAGGGTCGCGAGATTTACGCGGCCATCCTTGGCAGTTATGAACATGCTCAAACCCTGCCGCTGGTTGAACTCGACCTTTCACGCCTGCCGAAGGGCACTCCCAAGATTGCCAGCTATGACGTGAAGTTCGAAAAGGATACGCAAGCCCACAAGCTGACCAAATCCCATCTGGCCACCGATCTAGATGAGGAGACGATTGCCAAGCTGCAGGAAACCGGATTGGCGGCCTATCACGCCGTCAAGTTGCGCGACTACGGGCGCATCGATATGCGCCTCACGCCCAAAGGCGATGTGTACGTAATCGAGGCTAACCCGAATCCATGGCTTTCGAGCAAGCAGGAGTTTGCCATGGCTGCCAAGGCTTCGGGCCGATCCTACTCGCAACTGATTGGCGAAATTGTGGACATGGCCATGCAGAGGTACGCACCGCGAAGCGGATCTGAAACCATCGCATGAGAAACCGCTAGGCTATCTTCTTGTGTTTTTGTCGGGTGACCATCTGCACAACGGGCAACGGAAGGCACAGCGTGCGCGCCTGGGTCTCTCGCTTGGAAAACGCTTTGATCGCAATTCCATCCCCATGCGGAAACGGATTGGAGACCGCTTCAAATTCCTGGCCGTAGATGCGTATCCGTTTGGATTGCGCATAGCCCATTCTCTTGAGCTGATCGCAGATCTCGTGCAACTCAGTCGACTGCTGGCTGGGAGTCAAAGTATTAACATTCACGGTAGTCCCATTGTATCGGACAACTGACGGCAATGTTTTCCACAGCTGTTAGAATTATGCAATACATCAATAACGCAATTGTTTGCCATAACTTAAGGTCAACTTAGGAAGTTTAACTTAAGCTGACCTCGCCAGGCCGGCGTCGATACAAGTGATGGCCCGCTTCTTTAACAGTTCCGCTATACGATGTTTGACGTATCCATCTTCGGTGAGATGAGCGGCGGCAGTGTCGTCCAACTTCGACTGAACCAAGCGATCCATGGGATCGCGCTTGGCGAAATTCGGATCAGCTCTGTAACAGAACTGGCAGTCGCGGCCAGTCGGCGTGTCCTTACCTTTGCCCTGTGACTTGCGATGAAATAGATCCATGACGACCTTTTTCTCCTCGCCCGAGGCGTTTGGTTGTGACGAATGCGGCAAGCATATATATCACAAACCACGGGTGCTGATGCAATAGGCGATTTATCCGATTGAAATTCGCCGTTAAATGTGAGACGCGAAGAGGGAACCTAACCCTCACGGAATCAATTTCTGCGAATTGGTCTCGACTTCAGAAAATGTGGCGGAACCCCCAGAAGAGCAGGCCGGAAAGAAGCATCGCCACGGGCAAAGTCAGGACCCACGCTAGCGCGAGGTTGCGCACCGTCGCCCACTGGAGACCGGAGTGGTTCGCGTACATGGTTCCGGCAACACCTGACGAAAGCACGTGCGTCGTGCTCACTGGCATTCCGAACCAATCCGCAGCTCCTATCGTGAACATTGCGGTTATCTCGGCGGCGGCGCCCTGGGCGTAGGTCAAATGATCCTTGCCGATTTTTTCTCCCACCGTGACTACGATTCTCTTCCAGCCAACCATGGTGCCGAGACCGAGGGCCATGGCGACCGCGACCTTAACCCATCCGGGAATGAAACGGGTGGAGGCATCCAGATGCTTCTTGTAGTTTGCGAGTATCGCATCATCTGCCGCGGAGAACTGCGGTTGGCCGGTCTTCTTCATGAACCGCAAAGCTTCGCTGACGATGTACATGTCATTGCGGAAGTTGCGCACCCGGTCGGCGGGCACGTTCTTGAGCTCCTTAAACAGCGCCATCTCATTGCCAATATCGGTGACCAGTTCCTGTAGGGCCAGCATGGTGTTAGGAGTGAAGTTGCGGGTGCGAATGTAATCGGTAACTTCGTCGCGGGGGTCGCCGATCACTGCGTTGGCAGAAACGTAGTGGTTGAGCGTTTCCGCCGACTGCTGGGAGACGGCAATGAAGTCCTCCGATTGCTTGGCGGTCACGGCGTGGTTCAACGCGTAAGCCGTGGGGACGGTACCGACCAGAATCAGCATGATCAAGCCCATGCCTTTTTGTCCGTCGTTCGATCCGTGGGCGAAGCTTACGCCGGTGCAGGTAAGAACCAGCAGAGCGCGAATCCAAAACGGTGGCGGTTCGGTGCCTTCCGGAGCCTCGTACAATTTCTTGTTCTTCAGCAGGACCTTAGAGAGCAGCAGGAGCAGCGCTGCCACGGTGAAACCCACCAGCGGGGAAAGCAGCAACGACTTGCCGATATTGCTGGCCTGGCTCCAATCCACGCCGCTGGTCCCGCTCTTGGGCGAGAGCAACTGGTTGGCGATGCCCACTCCGATGATCGAACCGATCATGGTGTGAGAACTGGACGCGGGCAAGCCGAAATACCAGGTTCCGAGGTTCCAGATGATTGCGGCTAACAGCAGCGCAAACACCATGGCAAAACCGCCTTTGCTGCCCACCTGCAAAATCAGTTCCACCGGGAGCAGGGAGACGATGGCAAACGCAACCGCACCGCTCGAAGTAAGCACGCCCAGAAAATTCCAAAATCCAGACCACACCACCGCGACATGAGGCTGCAAGGAATGGGTGTAAATGACCGTGGCCACCGCGTTGGCCGTGTCATGGAATCCGTTAACGAACTCAAAGCCCAAGGCAACCATCAGCGCCAAGGTTAAAAGAAGGTACGGCATGATCGAGGTGGCGTGAAAGCCGGAAAGATCAGAGACTAGGTTGATGGCGGCATAGGAAATTCCGATCAGCAACACTCCGCCAAAGATGGCAATACCAAGTTTTCCGGGGGACTTGTGCAGTTTTGAATCCAACGCGGATGTAGCTGCAGTGGCCATGGGGCTCCTTCACCTTGGGAGACGAATTTGAAAACCAACCGCTTGAAGTTCGCAACTATACGCAAGGATTGTTACGGGAGTGTGAAAACCGCCGGTAGAGGTCGCCGGGGTGCTCTCGAAACAATTCAGTCGGTGGGAGCGGGCCCCTGTGCGCTGACGGACGGTAGATTCCCACAAGCGAACACCCGCATCTGCACATGCGCCGGTACGTCTATGTTTGTCAAGTGTTTGGCCGTGTCGTCTTGGCATGACAATTGCCGCTTGAGTCGGCTAGCCCTGCGCTCCAGGAGTCGAACCAATGCAACCGCTGCTTCAGGATCTTCGCTACGGACTCCGCATTCTGTGGAAATCGCCGGGATTCACGGCGGTCGCGGTGCTGACCCTCGCACTCGGCATTGGGGCCAACACCGCCATCTTCAGCATCGTGAACGGGGTTTTGCTCCGCCCACTCCCGTTTGCCAATCCCGGGCAATTGATTTCGATCGGCGGGTTCGACACGCGCCGCGCGCCCGCGATTCCCAACCAGGCTGTTTCTTATCCCGACTTCGCCGACGTTCGCGCCCGCAATCATTCCTTCACCGACGTCGCGGCCTATTTGGACAACGAATACACCCTGACCGGCGCCGGGCCATCTTTGCACGTGAATGCGGAGTTCGTCTCCGCCAGCCTGTTTCACCTGTTGGGCATTCAGCCGGTGCTGGGACGGGGATTCCTGGCGTCGGAAGATGAACCCGGACACCTGGTCGCGGCGCTGAGCGATGAGTTCTGGCGACGACACTTCAATGGCGACACGACTGTGGTTGGCAGACCTGTGAACCTGAATGGGCGGACATACACGATCATCGGAGTCATGCCTGCGGGCTTTCAGTTTCCCGTGCGGACCCAGGCACGCGACATCTGGCTGACATTTTCACGTCTGGCCATGACGGACGACCCCAACGACACGCCGATGACGGCCCAGCGCGGCAATGAATCGTTACGCGTGGTCGCCAGACTCAAACCCGGAGTTGCCCTCGATCAGGCGAACGCGGATCTGTCCTCGATCGCCCGCGCTCTTGCGGCCGAATACAATTCGCACGCAGGCCTCGGGGCGCGGTACCACCTCGAGGATCTGGTGGGCGATACACGGACTCCTTTGCTGGTTCTGTTTGGGGCCGTGGGATTGGTGCTTCTGATCGCATGCGCGAATGTGGCAAATCTGCTACTTGCCCGTGCCAGCGGTCGTGGACGCGAGATCGCCATCCGTGCCGCGCTGGGCGCGTCTCGAGGAAGGGTGATCCGGCAACTGGTCGCCGAATCTCTCGCGTTGTCGCTGGCGGGCGCGGTTGTGGGCATTGCCGCGGCCAGTTCAACTCTCACGGCGATTCTCAATTTGTATCCCAGCAACCTGCCGCGAGCGCAGGAAGTAAACATTGACTCTCGCGTGATGCTCTTTACTGTAGGGCTGGCAATCGCGACCGGGATCATCTTTGGTCTCGCGCCCGCAATGCAGGTTTCAAAGCCGAATCTCTCTGAGGCGATGCGAGAAGGTGGCCGCAGCGGCACTGCGAGTCGCGGCCATAACCGGCTGCGCTCTGGCTTGGTAGTTGCACAGACCGCGCTCGGGGTCACGCTTTTGATCGGCGCCGGGTTACTGATCCGCAGCTTCAATCGGCTGTCCCACGCCGATCTCGGGTTCAATCCCGCGCACGTCCTTACCGCCAGCTTCGATTTGTCTGAGACCCGCTACAACCCCGACCAGCAGGACCGCTTCGTGCAGGAGCTTTTCAACCGCATCCGGGCGCTGCCCGGCGTCACCGCTGCAGCCGGTGCTATTCCGTTGCCGCTCAATGACGATCACTTTGTCATTTCCTTCAATCTGCTGGACCACCCCGTTCCTGAAGCCAACGAGCCCAGTTCCGGTTTTTATGATGTAGCGCCCGGTTTTTTTGAGACCATGCAAATCCCACTGGTTCGCGGTCGCACCTTTGATGGACGCGACCAGCGCAATTCTGCGCCGGTCATGATCGTTACCCAGGAATTTGCCAGAAAATACTTTCCTAACGAAGACCCGATTGGCAAACGCGTGAAAATTGGCGCTGGAGATGGCGTCGCGCGCGCTAGCTACAAGACGCGGGAGATTGTGGGGGTTGTCGGCGACATCCGCAACAGCGATCTGGTCAAGCCCGCGGCCGCCGCCTATTACGTCCCGCTTCCGCAACTCATGTGGGGACCGCCGACTCTGACCATTCGCACCCAGGGCGATCCCAACAATATTACCGGGGAAATCCGCAAGATCCTGGCGTCGATGGATCCGGATGCGCCCCTGTACGACGTGCGTACGATGGAGGACTATCTCGCTCTAGACCTGGGACGGGCCCGCTTCCAGAGCGTACTGCTGGGGTTGTTCGCAGGCATCGCGCTCTTGCTGACTGCCGTCGGGTTATACGGAGTTATGTCGTTTACGGTAGTGCAGCGCACCTCGGAGATCGGGATTCGAATGGCTCTGGGCGCAAACAAGAAGGATGTTCTGCGTATGATTCTGGCCCGGAGCTTCAGCATGACTGGCCTCGGACTGCTGGTTGGAATTCTGGGAGCATTCGCTCTTACCCGACTGCTCTCGAGTTTGTTGTACGAAGTCGGGCCTGCGGACCCGCTGACCTTCGTTGCCGTGGCCTTGATACTGGGAACAGTGAGCTTGCTTGCCAGTTACGTGCCAGCCTGGCGCGCGGCGAAAGTCGATCCCATGGTGGCGCTGCGCTATGAATAACTAGTCGAAAACCACCGTCTTGTTCCCGTAGAGCAGAACCCGATTCTCGATGTGCCAGCGCACCGCCCGCGAAAGCACGACCTTTTCCAGGTCGCGGCCTTTCTGCAACAGATCGTCGAGAGAATCGCGGTGCGAGATGCGCACCACGTCCTGCTCGATGATGGGACCGTCGTCCAGCACCTCGGTCACGTAATGGCTGGTCGCGCCGATCAGCTTCACGCCACGCGTGTACGCTTGATGATAGGGTTTAGCGCCGACGAATGCTGGCAAGAACGAGTGATGGATGTTGATGATGCGCTGCGGATACCGGTTCACGAATTCGTTAGAGAGAATCTGCATGTAGCGCGCCAGCACCATGAAATCAGGATTGTGCTGCTCGATCAGATTTAGAATTTTCTCTTCCGCCTGGCGCTTGTTATCTTTCGGAACCGGAATCGTAATATAGAGAATTCCGTAGAAATCCGCGACCGGTTGATTGTCTGGGTGATTCGAAATAATCAGCGGAATGTCGCACGCCAACTCTCCGCTCTTATGACGATAAAGCAAGTCCACGAGACAGTGGTCGTACTTGGAAACCAGAATGACCATCTTCGGCCGGTAGTTCGAACGGGCCAGGCGCCACTTCATTTCGAATTTGTTGGCAATGGGGGCAAAGTGCCGGGAGAAGTCCGCGAGATCGATATCAAACTCGGCCGGATCAAATTCCACGCGCATCAGAAAAAGATTTGATTCTTCGTCCGCGTGTTCGTCGGCGTGCAAGATGTTGCCGTTGTGGCGAAAGACAAAATCAGAGATCGTCGCGACAATGCCCTTGCGGTCGGTACAGGA
>DATNHO010000210.1:0-11051 GCA_035604895.1 Terriglobales bacterium
CTGCACTGGCAACGTGCTGAAGTGGTTTCCCGATCACCGCGGACTTTGCGCGGGCATTGTGTCTGGCGCCTACGGCATCGGCACCGCGGTGACCGTTGCTCCGATCGAGAAAATGATCCATGTTTCCGGCTATCAGCATGCGTTCATCTTCTGGGGCTTCTTGCAGGGCATCATCGTGACCGTTGCGGCCATGTTTATCGTGGCACCACCGAGAGGGTGGCTGCCAAAAGCGTGGAAGCCCGTGGCCCGACTGCATCAGGCCAGCAAGGACATGACCTGGACCGAGATGCTGAAGCAGCCATCGTTTTACCTCATCTACATCATGATGACACTGGTGGCATTTGGCGGCCTGGTCGTCACTTCGCAACTCAAGGAGATTGCCAGTTTCTACAAAGTGGACAAGGTCATCATTGCCTGGGGCCTGTCTGCGGCAATTCTTGCGATTCAGTTGAACCGCATCGTCAATGGTGTGACTCGTCCTCTGTGGGGCTGGATCTCCGATCACATTGGCCGCGAGAACGCCATGTTCGCCGCTTTCCTGATCGAAGGGCTCGCGGTATATGCGTGGTTGCAGACCATCGGCCGACCGGTAATGTTCGTGCTGTTGTCCAGCCTTGTGTTCTTCGCCTGGGGCGAGATTTTCTCGCTGTTTCCATCGCTCACGGCAGACCTGTACGGGAGAACATGGGCCACGACAAACTATGGCATCGTCTATACAGCGAAGGGTACAGCAGCTATCTTTGCTGCTCCCGTCGCCGCCTACGTGATGCTCAGAACGGGTTCATGGATCCCGGTGTTCTACGTCATGATTGCCTGTGACATCATCGCCGCCTTCATGGCATTGCTGTGGTTGAAGCCAGTGGCGACGCGAGCTATTGCTAAAGCTGAAGGCGTGGCGCTGACAGCGGCATTGGCGCAGGCCGCCTACAAGGAGAGGCAGGAGGAGAGACACCTGGCAGAGGTTAAATAGACTTGCTGTTTCGAACTTGTTCACCTAATTGAGAAGTCTCCTAGCTGCCCGCCCAGGAGCGAAGCAGCGAGAGTAATGGTTCCATTGAAAGTGAAACCGTCCATTCGAGCCGGCGCCCGTTGTCTGGGCGCCGGATACGTGCTCGCAGTTGCTGCCTTGATGTTGCACCATCCGCCTGCCGGATGGGTTCCTGCCGGTTGGGACCAGCGCGCAAAACAAGTGCATAAGGCAGTTGCACAGTCGAAAACAACCTTGCGGCGATTGTTCCGCTGACCATGACTCTGACCTCGATCTGTACCCTGTCGAGAATTCTGTGGGGCTCGGTCTGGGACCGGCTGGGGACTTCGGATTTTCAGGCCAGGCGTTTCTACGCCGTAGCGGCTGCGGCTTTTGGCTCCGAACTTACGAGCCATTCGAGGGCTGAAAATGGGAGGTAAACGTTGGGTGCGTCGAGGTCATTCATAGCGTTGCCCGTGATCTCGCGTAAAGCCGCGATCATGTCGTCGCTGGCGACGCTGAAGCCGGTTTCGTCGACTGAATTGATGGTGACGCGGAAAGCTCTGCTGAACAGTGAAACTTTCAAGATCACGGCTCGGCCAACCAGCTTTGCTTTATACGACGATGGACCGAGTTGCGACATAGTCAAAATGGCGCCCGAATTCTAGGATTTCTCGGGCAGCAGCACCAGATTGCGGCTCGCGGCCTCGGTTTGACAATGCCATTCGCGTATTTGTGGTTACTCGGGTAATCGATAATGGTTCAGGATTTTTCGCGTTCCAACATCGTCACCACGCCGGTGCGCAGGTCGTACACGGCGCCCACTACCTTCACTTTGCCTTCCTTGACCCGCGGCGCCAGAACGGGCTGAAGCTCTTTGAGCCGTTCAACTCCGATTTCCACATTCTTACGAACTGCGTTGTCCACGGCGTCGCCGGGCTCTCCCTTGCTCTGAGCAACGGCGGGCTTGATAAGCTCCACCAATCCATTGATCGCTCCCGGAAGCGAATCCTTGGCATCAATGTGCTTCATGGCGGCCTTAACTGCACCGCATCCGCTGTGACCCAGCAACAAGATGAGCGGCACGTTCAGTTCCGCGATTGCGTATTCGATGCTGCCCTTGACCGTGACTCCGACCCCGTTCACCACGTTGCCGGCGACGCGAACGACAAAGATGTCGCCTACGCCCACATCAAACAGAATCTCCGGAGCCACTCTCGAATCCGCGCAGCTGACGACGACGGTAGCGGGATACTGGACTTCGGCAAGCGCGCGAAAATCCTCGGGACTGCGCCGCGGACTCGCGGGCTGCCCCTTGACGAAACGTTCGTTGCCATCCAGAAGTTCGCGCAGAGCCCGATCAGCGCTGACGGGCGTCCGGGATTTGCTCGCTGCCGACTTTTCGTCTAAAGCACGCAACCGGCGAGAACCAACCAAACTCAATCCCACGACAGCCACCGTTCCGAACTCGCGCCGCGAAACTCTTGCCAGATTCCTCATGATCAACCTTTCTGCGCAAATATAAATATTAGGAACGCAAGCGCCCGCCTGCAAAATTGAAGCTCATATTTAACCAGACCTTCGTTGGATCTCAAACTCTGTCGTCCGTCGGCGCGCTCGTCGGCGGGCAATACTGACAATCACGCCGCCAGCTATTTAGCATTTGTGGGAAGCCCTGCTACCCGCTATCATGCTTCCGATTCTCGTTTGTGCTTGCCTGGAGTTGTCGCCGTCTGCCACTGAGCCCAGAAACTTGTAAGGAGGAGCACCGATGGACGTTTCACAAGGTTTCGAAGTCTTCTTGTATGGAGTTGTCGTTCTTTTCCTGGTCGGCACCATCCTGAGCGGATTTTTCCAGGTGAGGACTGCCGAAGCCGTTGTGATCCAGCGCATGGGCAAGTTCAGCCGCGTGGCGACTGCTGGCATGAACTTCAAGCTGCCGTGGCTGGACCAGATCGCAGGCCGCATCGACTTGCGCGTGCAGCAGCTCGCGCTCGACGTCGAGACCAAGACCAAAGACAACGTATTTGTAAAGATTCCGGTCTCCGTTCAGTACCATGTGATTCCTGAGAAGGTGTACGAGGCTTTTTATAAGCTGGCGAATCCCAAGCAGCAGATTTCCTCTTACGTGTTCAACGTCATCCTCGGCCACGTCCCCAAGATGCTTTTGGACGATGCTTTCTTGCAGCAATCTGATATTGCAATCGCGATCAAAGAAGGATTGGACGATGTAATGAAGACCTATGGATACGCCATCGATCAAGCGCTGGTGACCGACATCGAGCCGGACGAAAAGGTAAAAGCCGCCATGAACGACATCAACGCGGCGCAGCGCGAGCAGGTAGCGGCGACCGCCCGCGGTGAAGCGGAGAAAATCCTAAAAGTGAAACAGGCTGAAGCGGAAGCGCAGAGCAAGGCCTTGCAAGGCCAGGGCATCGCGAACCAGCGCAAGGCGATTATTGAAGGACTCAAGGAGTCCGTCGAGACTTTTTCCAAGGCTGTGGAGGGATCCACGCCTCACGACGTGATGATGCTCGTGCTCGTCACCCAGTATCTCGACACCATGAAGGAAATCGGCGCCAACGACAAGACCAACACCATATTCGTTTCGCATTCGCCCGCGGCCATGGGCGACCTGTTTCGCCAGATGCAGGAAGCGGTCATGATCGGCCAGAAAGGCGCGTCCGTCAGCCAGTGAACTAGGGATTCCAGATTTGTTCGAGGAAATGAGCTACAATTTGCTCCTGCCGCCGCGACTGCTGATCGACTAGCCAGAATCAAATCGAGCCAGCGCGCGACTCCGGACTAACGTACGCACGCCAGGAGGAAAATATGGCAACCGCTCTGAAGATTGTTCCGCCAGAAGATAAAGTTTCCAGCTTCATTTCGAGAACCCACAGAATCCTGATTAACGGCAAGTGGGTGGAAGCTGCATCCGGCAAAACCTTTGCCACGTATAACCCGGCTACCGGCGAGGTTCTTGCCCACGTCGCCGAGGGCGATCGCGAGGACATCGACCGCGCCGTCAAATCGGCCCGCGCGGCTTTCGAGACCGGCCGCTGGTCGCAACTGACCGCCTCCGAACGCGGCCGCCTGATCTGGAAGCTGGCCGACCTGCTCGAAGAGAATCTCGAAGAGTTCGCAGAACTGGAATCGCTCGACAACGGCAAACCGCAGAAGATAGCCCGCGTCGCCGACGTCCCCCTGGCCGTCGATTTACTGAGGTACATGGCTGGATGGGCGACGAAGATTGAGGGGAACACGATTCCGATTTCTGTGCCCTACACGCCGGGCGCGAAGTATTTGGCCTACACCCTGCGCGAGCCAGTGGGAGTTGTGGGGCAGATTATTCCGTGGAATTTTCCGTTGCTGATGGCGGCCTGGAAGCTAGGGCCGGCGTTGGCTACGGGAAATACGGTGGTTCTTAAGCCAGCGGAGCAGACGCCGCTCACCGCGCTACGTTTGGGTGAGCTGTTTCAGGAAGCCGGATTCCCTGATGGCGTCGTCAATATTGTCCCGGGCTATGGCGAGACCGCAGGAGCCGCGCTGTCTGCTCATCCGGGCGTGGACAAAATCGCCTTCACCGGATCAACGGAAGTCGGCAAGCTTATATTGCAGGCGGCTGCGGGAAATCTGAAAAAAGTTTCACTCGAGTTGGGCGGCAAGTCTCCCAACGTTGTATTTGCAGATGTCGATCTCGATACGGCGATTGCAGGCGCAGCAAGCGCCATCTTCTTCAACCACGGACAGTGCTGCTGCGCAGGTTCGCGCCTCTACGTCGAGAAGAGTATCTTCGACAAAGTCGTTGAAGGTGTGGCTGAGCACGCGAAGAAGATCAACGTAGGGTCGGGTCAGGATGAGTCGACAGATATGGGTCCGCTCGTTTCCGCCGAGCAACTGAATCGAGTCTGCGGATATCTCGAGTCGGGCTTCGCTGAAGGCGCCAAGGCGGTTGTTGGAGGAAGCCGGCACGGCGACAAGGGTTACTTCGTCAAGCCTACGGTTCTCGTGAATACCAACGAGCGGATGAAGGTTGTGCAAGAGGAGATCTTCGGACCGGTGGTCACGGCGATTCCTTTCAGCGATCCCGCCGAGTTGGTGACCCAAGCCAACGATTCGGTTTACGGATTGGCCGCGGGGATTTGGACGCGCGACATCCAAAAGGCGCATCGTCTGGCTTCGCAGCTGCGCGCTGGCACGGTGTGGATCAACTGCTACAACATTTTTGATGCTGCCCTGCCCTTCGGCGGATACAAGCAGTCGGGCTGGGGCCGCGAAATGGGCCACGAAGTGTTGGAGCAGTATACGGAAGTTAAGGCAGTTTGCACGGCACTGTAGGTCGAGATTGCTCAGCGCCCGCCCGGGCAAAGTATTAGTAAGGTCTACGCTGCCCGCCGATTCTGAGTGCGAGGCAGGGTGAAGAGAATAATCAGGGCGATCAGGACCAGAATGGCGACGATGAAGATACTGCCCTCGGGGCCGGTGCTTCCGCCGCTGAGGATGGGCTTGCCTACGGGGTGGGTGGCGAGGAGATGGTACTGGGCGATGAGTCCGCTATCGGGGACGCCATAGAGGAACGATTGGGCCCAATCCCACGAAGTGTGGAAGCCGATTGCCCACCACAGCGAACCGCTGCGCCACAGGCTCAAGCAGAAGACGAGGCCGACTAGTCCGGCGGAGAGCAGGCCGATGGGAGACTCGCTTGGGTTGTTAGTGTGGCCGAGGCCAAAGAGGATAGAGAAAACTACGGCTGAAGTCCAGAAGCCTAAAGCTGCGCTGTGGCGGGTCTTGAATGCCCACTGGTAGAGGACTGCAAGGCCGCGGGTAAGCGTGTACTGGAGATAGCCGCGCGTGAGGTACTCCTCGAAAAGGCCAGCCAGGAAGAAGCCGAGCAGCCAGATCGCGCCATAGCGGAGAATGTCGCTGCCAAAGAGCAGGCGGCTGTCGATCACCAGGAGTCCGCTTTTCCAGAGGGTCAGGACGAGCAGAGACAGGCAGAGGATTCCCCAGCCGAGGCCGGCGAAGAAGTGCGGCAGCTTCCGCCTGTCTCCGAAGCCGTACACGGAAGCGGGTCGGCGCTCGATCTTCGACATCATCCAGGTAATGAGAAAAACCACGACGAAATTGAGCGCCTCAATGAGAAGTCCGGCACGTGGGGATATTTCCGATCCGGGCTTCAGAGCAGCAACGTGTAGCATGTGGCCGACGACATTCACGCAGAAACCACAGGCAGCGAATATAGAGATGAAGATGAGCAGGCTCCAACCGGCTCGGAGGCCATCTTTGCCAATGAATATCTTGTGAAGAGTTGACGGCTGTGTGGAGCTCAAGTTTCGATTGTATTCGGATGCGTGGTTATCGGTCGTAATGGTCAATAGGCTTCCCCGCTCGGCAATAGACTGTACGCACAAAAGGCCTTGGGGGTTCCGGAAATAGCCGCTGATCTAGTCGCTGTGAGGGCATTTCACCGCCGGAGGGTCTGGCGGCTGTTCGTTTTCGGACAGGTCATTCCACGCCCGCACAGCTGTTCCCTGATTCGCTCCTTTGTCTCCTCCATTCTCCCTTGTTAAATCAGCAGCTTGGCATGGTCGCGAGCTGGCCCGCGGGGTGCAATTCCTATGGTCATGGAAAGCCTACAAACCTCCAGCGAGTATCGAGCCGAAAGCGAACCAACCGGGCGTGTGCTGGTAGCGGACGATCAGCCGCACGTTCTGGATGCTTTGCAATTGTTGCTTAAGGGACATGGCTATCGGACGGAAACTGTGACCCATCCGGCGCGCGTGTTGCAGGCGCTCAAGGCGCGCGAGTTCGATGTCGTGCTGATGGACTTGAACTACACACGCGATACGACGGCGGGTGGCGAGGGTTTGGAGTTGGTGTCGCAGATACGGTCGATCGACGAGAACCTGCCGTTGGTTGTGATGACGGCGTGGAGCACCGTGGACCTTGCCGTCGAAGCGATGCGGCGAGGCGCTTCCGATTTTGTGCAGAAGCCCTGGGGCAATCGGCAACTGCTGGAAAAGTTGGAGAGTCAAGTGGAGCGTTGCCGGTCCTTGCGGCGGGAGCAGCGTAAACGGGCAGATGAGCTGCAGGACGCTCGCGACATCCAGAACAACCTGCTGCCGAAGAACTTCCCACAGATCAAAGACTATGAAATTGCGGGCATGACCAAGCCCATGCGCCACGTCGGCGGAGATTTTTACGATGTGGTGCGGATCAGTGAAACCCAGACCGTGTTTTGCATTGCCGATGTGTCGGGCAAAGGGATGCCGGCGGCGCTGCTGATGTCCAGCCTGCAGGCGGCGCTGAAGCCGTTGATGTGGGACTGCCGGTCGCCACGCGAGCTTTGCCGCAGGTTGAATCGGATTCTTTGCGAGATCGCGCCCGTGGGGAAATTCGTTTCGTTCTTTTATGCCGTCCTGGATAGCAAAGACAACCGCCTGACCTATTGCAACGCTGGGCACAATCCTCCAGCACTGGTGCGCGCCGATGGCGCGACCAGCGAGTTGAACGCGGCAGGTGCCGTCCTTGGGCAGTTCCCCGATTGGGTTTATGAGCAGAGCGAGGTGCAACTGCGGCCGGGCGATACCCTGATGCTTTTCACCGATGGCCTGGTGGAAGCTTGCGGTCAAGACGAAGAACCGTTCGGGGAAGAACGCCTGAACAGGATCGTGCTGGAGAATCGCGGGGCTGGCGCGGAGAGTCTGCAGAAATTGCTGATGCAGGCGGCGTTGGCACATTGCGGAGGAAGCTTTCAGGACGATGCCAGCATGATTGTTTTACGCGCGGTGTGAATTCGGCGGCGTGCTTTTTGCGGCCTCATCGAGCGATGCGATTCACTTTCGACGTTTCACTTACTACTATCGCTCATCGTAATCACGTGGCACTTTTGTGGGGTTGACGTCTTTCGTTTTCGTGCTAGACTTCGACAACTATGGGGCGCTGGACGATAAAGCCGTCGTATTTGTTCGTCCTGATGACCCTGCTGTTTCTCATTGTGCTAATCCTGGTGTTGCCGGAAGTCGACCTGCCGGACACTGCTTTTCATCGTGGCACAGCGCCGGTAGATATACACGCTCGGTTCACATCCGCTCCGACGTTGTTGAGCACCGGCACGACCGTACCGTTTTCTTTCTCCCCTCAAACAGCATCGCGCCATCGTGAGCACTCCCTGGCGTTCGCTCACGCTAACTCCAGCTTCTTACCACTCCTCCATCGTTCGCTCCGCTGCTAGAAGGTTCGCCGCAAACTGCGTTCAAGCTTGCTCTGGGATTTTTCAGAGCACTGAAGGGGCAGTTCGGTGACTAACTAGGGTCCTTGGGGGAGGTCCCGGTGTTTCTGTGCTGCCCCTTTCTTAATTGATGCGTCAGCAGCAAAGGGAGGATTGAATTCATGGAAATCAAGTACCGAGTGCCGATATTTCGCGCGGTCGAGAGATTGCAGGAAGCATCGCAGCAAGCTGGCTTGACGGAAGACGACGTCAGTTGCCTGCTGGCTTCCGGGCTTGATGTTTGCGATGCGGTAACCTACGTCGAGGCGATGTTGTCGAACCGCGTGCATTGAGCCGGTCAAATTCGCAAGGATTGTTTTCACAGAGTTGACCACTTTGTAAGACTATGGTCTAATATCGTAGTCATGAAGGAAGTAGCCATCTCACAGTTCAAAGCGAAGTGTCTGGCGCTGCTCCAGCAGGTCCAGAAAACCAAGGAACCGATCCGAATAACTCGTTTTGGCAAGCCAGTAGCGGAAATTGTTCCTCCTTCGCCGACTGCCCACAAGAATTGGATGGGCTCGATGAAGCACACGTTTGAGATCGTCGGTGATATCGTCGGTCCGGCCAACGAAGAAAATGAATGGCAGGTAATGCGCGATTGAAGCTACTGCTGGATACGCACATTTGGCTGTGGAGCCTACGCGATCCGAAACGCCTAGGACGCAGGGTGCAGCACGAACTGTTGAACCCGGACAACGAACTGTGGCTGTCGCCTATCAGCACATGGGAGGCGCTGACGCTGCATGCAAAAGGAAGAATCCTGTTGCATGCCGATCTGGGAAAATGGGTAGCCGACGCTACGGCACCCTTGCGAGAAGCGCCTCTGACTCACGAGATCGCTCTGGTCGCGCGAGAGTTGAACCTGCCACACCAGGATCCTGCTGATTGCTTCCTTGCCGCTACCGCTCAGGTATTGGACTTGACGCTGGTAACTGCCGATAACGATCTGCTGGGGTTGGGACAAATCGCGACGCTCGCAAACCGCTGAAGAGAACTGAGTCCTGCACACAAATTCCGACCAAGCTTTTGGAATCACACAAGGCAGCACCGGCATGGCGCCCGCAGCCCCTACATCGACTGCTCCGCGGGTACAATAGAACCGACGAGGAACTGCCATGTCTGCTACCCGCACGGTTCGCCCGGAGGGCGCTCACGCGCCGATTGTTTCGACCGAAATTCCGCCAGTCCCGCTGACCATTGAAGGTTATAGCGTGCTGCATCAGATGATGCGGTTTCGGTGGTCGGCCTGGCGGCAGCTGCGTGCGTCCAAGAAAGCCGAGATCGTTCATCAGGCCAGCAGCGTGCTGGCGAAGATGGAGCAGAATCCGTCGGGTCAGTCCGGTCTTTATTCCCTGCTCGGACACAAAGGCGACCTGATGTTTGTCCACTTCCGGCAGTCCTTTGACGAATTGAATCAGGTAGAACTGCAGATGGCTCGCCTGCGGCTGAGCGACTATCTGGAACCAACGACTTCGTATCTTTCGGTGATTGAGCTAGGACTCTATGAATCCACCATCAAGGTCTACAACGAGCTCGTGGAACGAGGGGTCGCGCCTCACTCGGAGGAATGGAATGGGGCGATCAAGGAAACGCTGGCGCGGCAGCGGGAAGCAATGAAGCCCCGCTTGTTTCCAGATCTGCCCAAGCACCGATATCTTTGCTTCTATCCCATGGATCGTCGTCGCGGAGAGGATAAGAACTGGTACACGGTGCCTATTGAAGAGCGCGCGCGGCAGATGGGCGAACATGGACTGGTGGGCCGGCGGTACGCGGGCGAAGTGAAACAGATCATTACGGGATCGATTGGCTTTGATGATTGGGAATGGGGTGTGGATTTGTTCGCCGACGATCCGTTGGTATTCAAGAAACTGATCTACGAAATGCGGTTCGATGAAGTAAGCGCCGTCTATGCGTTGTTTGGAACCTTCTATGTCGGGTTGCGCTGTTCCTGGTGCGAATTGGGGAAACTGCTGAGTGGCCAGGTGCCGAAGGGTTAACAGACCCGACGAGCATTTGTGAAAACCAGCGCTATTTGACAGGAGACAAAATGGCAACGCTTGGACTAGTTGAATATGGCGACGCGAGCCCGGAAGTGCGAGCCGTCTATGACGATATTATGGCGGTTCGCAAAATCGACTGGATCAACAATTTCTGGAAGGCCATTGCGAACGATCCCACAACGCTGAAGCGAACATGGGAGGACATCAAGCAGATAATGGCGCCGGGAGCGCTCGACCCGCTGACCAAAGAGATGGTCTACGTCGCGGTGAGTGTCAGCAATCAGTGCGATTACTGTATTGCCTCGCACACTGTGTCCGCAAGAAAGAAAGGGATGACTGACGCCATGTTCAAAGAGTTGATGGCCGTGGTGGGAATGGCGAATGAAACCAATCGCCTGAGCGCGGGTTATCAGGTGGAGATCGACGAGCAGTTCAAGAGCGGTCGTTAGTCGTTGGTCGTTCGTCGTTTGAGTGCCGGCGGCCGACCCGTGCGCCTTTTCTTTTTCGGTTGGGTTGCCGTTCTCTTTCGAGCGAATTTAAATTCGTGTTGCGTCATGTCCACGCGGCGTCCTCGAAAGACCACTCCTTCGGATTCGAGGCGCAACCGCTGTTCGATGGCTGAGTCGCCGCTTAGTTTGATTTCGCCACCGGCGCCCAGCACCCTCTGCCACGGCAGATCGAAAGATCGGCGCAGAACCCACGCAACGCGTCTGGCGGCGCCGGGATATCCCGCGGCGCGCGCAATGGCGCCGTAAGTTGAAACCTTGCTGTGCGGGATCTTACGGATCGTGTCCCGGATGCGGCTGTCCAT